>CAMOCH010000009.1 GCA_946610655.1 uncultured Clostridia bacterium | reverse complement strand
ATCACTGAATACGGCGAAGACGGATATAATAAGGAAAGCGTTGCACTTTGTGGACTGCTACACGACATTTGTAAAGCTAACTACTATAAAGTTGATTATAGAAATGCAAAAAACGAAGATGGTGTTTGGGTTAAGCAACCATACTACACCGTTGATGACCAGCTCCCTTACGGCCATGGTGAAAAAAGTGTTTACATAATTAATGGCTTTATTAGACTTACTCGTGAAGAAGCAATCGCAATAAACTGGCACATGGGTGGATTTGACACTCGTGTTCAAGGTGGCAGCATTGATTACAACAAAGCATACAACAAATATCCTCTTGCAATTTTAACACATATTGCAGATTTGGAAGCCACTTTCTTGGATGAAAGCGAAATTAATTAACTAATTTATACAAAATAAAGCAAATTTACTCAAATTTTCATCAAAATTGCAGTAAATTAATTTAAAATACACTAAACTTATAAAAATTTAATGTTTTTATGCAAAATAGCATAATATAATGGAGAATTATGGATTATAACAAATTATCTGAACTTTTATACCCAAATGTTAAACATGATATGCAATACTATCTCAGCAAATATCCAAACAGAAATTTGCCAGATGGTGCAGAAGTAACTCGTCTTGGACCAAGCCCAACAGGTTATTTACATATTGGTCACTTATATAGCGCAATGATTAGTAGAATTACAGCAACAAAAACAAACGGCGTATTTTATCTTAGACTTGAAGACACAGATCAAAAAAGATTTATTCCCGGCGCTGCCGATATTGCGTATAATATGCTCTGCTATTATGGTGTTACACCAGACGAAGGCTATCGTGGTGAAAACTTACCACAAATTGGTGAGTATGGAGATTATGTTCAAAGTCACAGAACAGAAATATACCAAACATTCGCAAAAGAATTGGTAAAAAAAGGAAGGGCCTTTCCTTGTTTCTGTGAAAAAAGTGAGAGTAAAGATGACATATTGGAGCGTAGAGAAAAAGAGCTTGAAAATTCTGACACAATAACCGAACATGATGAACATTGTAGAAACTTAACCTATGAACAAATTGAAGCAAATATTAAAGCTGGCAAACCTTGGGCTCTCAAGCTCTTATCAACCGGAAATCCTGAAAAACAGCATGAATTTGTTGATTTAATCAAAGGGAAAAGAGTTATTAGAGAAAACGCAAGAGATGTCGTTCTTGTTAAAAGTAATGGAATTCCACCTTATGCCCTTGCACACGTTGTTGATGATACACTTATGCACACAACCATCGTTGTTCGTGGTGAAGAATGGTATCCTAGTGTTAGTAGCCACATTGAAATATTTAATGCTCTTGGGCTAAAGCCACCAAAATACGCACATACACCAGTAATTAGTAAACTTGATGGTGAAAATAAAAGAAAACTTTCAAAACGTAAAGATCCAGAAGCAGACGTTAGATATTATATTGAAACAGGCTACCCTATTCAGTCAGTTAAAGAATATGTTTTAAATTTACTTAATAGCGACTTTGAACAATGGAGAAATAAAAATCCACTTGCAGATATTAGTGAATTTGACTTCTCTATCAAAAAGATAGGCAGTAACAACCCTATGTTTGATTTCGACAAACTTAACAATATTTCAAAAAATGTCATCTGTAGATGGCCTGCTGAGCGTGTTTTTGCAGAAATTAACACATGGGCAGAAAAATATGACCCAAAATATGCAAATTTACTGCAAAACAATAGAGAAACCATGTTAAAAATGCTAAATATTGACCGTGGTGGAGACAGACCAAGAAAAGATATATATGCTTGGAGCATGGTTAAAGAACTTTATTCATATTTGTTTGAAGATTTTAATGCCCCACAAATTGCTGATAACATTAAAAAACCGGAAGCAAAAGAATTTTTAGTTGAATATATTAAAAAATACGACGAAAAATTAGACAAACAAGCGTGGTTTGAACAAATTAAACAAATTGCTTTGGCTCACAACTTTGCAGACAATAAGGAATATAAATTAAACCCAAGCGCATACGCAGGAAGCATTGCAGATGCCTGCAACCTAGTGCGTGTTGCAGTGACTGGCAAAACAACAACCCCAGACCTATGCTCTATTATGCAACTTCTTGGAAAACAAAAAGTTGCTAACAGAATAAATAATTTAATTAAAACTTTACAATAAAAAAATACCACCATTTTGGGTGGTATTTTTTATATTTCTCTTTGAAATTGTTTACTTTCTTGAATTTCTTTATATTCATCAAATGTATTACACATCACAAGAAGAACATCTACATCTGTGTATACACAAAAATTCGTGCTTATATCTTGCAATGTTTTATCTTGTGCCAAACCTACGCCTCCATTGTATACACGAAAAAACCCTTGATACTCTGAATCTTTCATATCACTTAAGCACATTTTATTATAAACACATGTATTTTTGTGTTCTTTTTGCAATTTACTTTTAATGAAATCTGCCCATTCATTTAGTTGAGAACAATCAACATAATCCTTCTTAAATAAATACATATAATTTGAACAAATATCTATAGTTTTTAAAAAAATAAATTTCATAACAACTCCATTTTGGTAAAAGTACCATAACATAAAATAAATAGATGGCAGTTTGTCATCTATTTATTTTTATTATTGTTCATCAACATCAATATTTTCAAATGCTGGAAGATTGTATGCTGGTTCTGATACTTGAGTGTCACCATATCTGCCAACTTCTGTTGGTGTAACATCACGATAACATTTAAGTCCTGTTCCGGCAGGAATAAGCTTACCAATAATAACATTTCCTTTAAGTCCAACAAGTGGATCAATGCTATTTTTGATTGCTGCATCAGTAAGAACTCTAACAGTTTCTTGGAATGAAGCAGCAGATAAGAAGCTGTCTGTTGCAAGTGCTGATTTTGTGATAGACAAAAGCACACGTTTAACAGTTGCAGGTTCGCCACCGTTTGCAAGAACTCTTTCGTTTTCTTCTTCGTATTTGAAGATATCAACAAGGTCGCCAGGAAGCATGTCTGTGTCGCCAGCTTCGATAACTTTAACCTTTTTAAGCATTTGACGAATGATAATTTCAAGGTGTTTATCGTTAACTTCACAAGAAGATTTTTTATAAACCTTAAGAACTTCTCTCATCATATAGTCTTGAGTTTCCTTAACACCTTTAATAAGAAGAAGATCTTTTGGATCAATAGGTCCTTCTGTGATCAAGCTGCCAGGTTCAACCTTGCTGCCTTTTTCAACTTTATATTTTGCACCATATGGGGTTGCATATTCAATTTCTGTGCCATCTGGAGTTACAACAACAACAAGTTGTTTTGCTTCATCAGCAGTTTTAACAACACCAGAAACTTCACTAATAACAGCAACACCATGAGGTTTTTTAGCTTCAAAAATTTCTTCAACTCTTGGAAGACCTTGAGTGATATCATCAGCGTTCGCAGTACCACCGGCGTGGAAGACGTTCATAGTAAGCTGTGTTCCAAGTTCACCAATTGATTGAGCAGCAATGATACCAACTGCTTCACCAACTTGAACAAGGTCACGACTTGCCATATTGCGTCCATAACATTTAGAACAAACGCCATATTTAGAGCGACAAGTAAATACAGTTCTGATATTAACTTGTTTGATTCCGGCTTTTTCAATAGCTGAAGCTTGTTCTTCTGTTATCATTTCGTTAGCAGAAGCAAGTTTTTCGCCTGTTTTTGGGTCAATAACGTCATCAACAGCAACACGACCAACAATACGTTTGCTAATTGATTCAACTTCACTTTCATCGTCATAAATAGGTGAAACAACCATTCCTTTAACCTTTTCACCAAGTTCTGCGAAACAGTCTTCACTATCTACAACAACTTCTTGAGCAACGTCAACAAGACGACGAGTAAGGTAACCAGCGTCAGCTGTTTTAAGAGCCTTATCGACCATTCCTTTACGTCCACCACGAGTTGCAATGAAGTATTCAATAACTGAAAGTCCATCTTTAAAGCTTGAACGAATTGGAACTTCGATTGCTTTACCAGATGTTGTCATCATTATTCCACGAAGACCAGCAAGGTCGCACATATTACCCTTTGTACCACGGGCAGATGAATCTACCATCATTTTAAGTGGGTTACTAGATTCGTATGCATCAATGGTTGCATCTTCCATTTTCTTACGAGCATCAATCCAAATGTTAACAATACGATTGCTTTTTTCTTCAGCAGTAATAAGTCCACGTTTGAATTGTTTTTCTGTTGTTTTTGCAAGTTCATTTGCTTCTGCAATAATCTCTGGTTTTTTAGGGCTTGTTTGAATGTCGAAGAGGTTTGCAGTAAGACAAGATTTTGTTGCAAATTTAAATCCTTGGTCTTTAAGTTTATCAAGCATTATTGCAGTTTTGGTTGGTCCAAGGTTGTTATAGCAAGTTTTAATAATTGCTTTAAGTTGTTTTTTACCAACTGGATAATCAACTTCAAGTTTTAAATAGTCTTCTGGTTTTTCACGTTTAATAAGGTTAATTCCTTCTGGAATTGCACGGTTAAACAATATTCTACCAACACTTGTTGGAATTCTACCACTATAAGTTTTTCCATCAACTGTTTTTTGCATACGAACATTGATTTTTGATTGAAGGCTAATTTGTCCAAGCTCATAAGCCATAACAGCTTCATCAGCACTTGCAAAATTTCTTCCTTCACCTTTTCCACCATCAACCATAAATGTTAAATAGTAGTTACCAAATACCATGTCTTGTGTTGGAACAGTGATTGGTTCACCATCGGCAAGTTTCAAAATGTTGTTTGAAGCAATCATCAAGAATCTTGCTTCTGCTTGAGCATCAATAGAAAGTGGAACGTGAACGGCCATTTGATCTCCATCGAAGTCGGCGTTAAATGCAGTACAAACAAGTGGATGAAGTTTCATTGCACGACCTTCAACCAATACTGGTTCGAAAGCTTGAATAGAAAGTCTGTGAAGTGTTGGAGCACGGTTCAAAAGAACTGGGTGATCTTTAATAACATCTTCAAGAACATCCCAAACAATTGGTCTAGCACGTTCAACAATACGTTTTGCACTCTTAATGTTATGAGTTTGGTTAAGATCAACAAGTCGTCTCATAACAAATGGTTTAAAGAGTTCCAAAGCCATTTCTTTTGGAAGACCACATTGATAAATTTTAAGGCTTGGTCCAACAACAATAACTGAACGACCAGAATAGTCAACACGTTTTCCAAGAAGGTTTTGACGGAAACGTCCTTGTTTACCACGAAGAAGTGCACTTAAGCTTTTAAGTTCTCTGTTTCCTGCACCAGAAATTGCTTTACCTCTGCGGCCGTTATCAATAAGCGCATCAACAGCTTCTTGAAGCATACGTTTTTCATTACGAATAATGATATCAGGAGCACCAAGCTCTATAAGTTTTTTCAAACGGTTATTACGGTTAATAACTCTTCTATACAAATCGTTAAGGTCACTTGTTGCAAATCTGCCACCATCAAGTGGAACCATAGGACGAAGATCTGGTGGAATAACAGGAAGAACATCCAGAACCATCCATTCTGGACGGCTTCCACTTTTGCAGAAACTTTCAATCAAGCTAAGTTTCTTAGCAATTTTAAGTTTCTTTTGTCCTTTGCTTGAAGCAAGTTCTTCTTTAAGTTTTTCTCTTTCACCATCAAGATCAATATTTTTAAGAAGTTCTTTAATAACTTCTGCGCCCATACCAGCTTTGAAAGCTTTTGGGCCATATTTTTCTTGAGCTTCACGATATTCTCTATCATTTAAGATTTGTTTATATTCAAGTTCTGTTTCACCAGGGTCTGTAACAATAAATGATGTAAAGTATATAACTTGTTCCAAACTCTTAAGAGGAATATCAAGAAGAGTTCCTATTCTTGAAGGAACACCTTTGAAATACCAAATATGAGTTACTGGAGAAACAAGTTCAATGTGACCCATACGCTCACGACGAACTTTAGATTTTGTAACTTCTACTCCACATTTATCACAAATTACACCTTTATAACGAATACGTTTGTATTTTCCACACCAACATTCCCAATCTTTTGTTGGTCCAAAAATACGTTCGCAATAAAGACCATCGCGCTCAGGTTTTTGAGTACGATAGTTTATTGTTTCTGGTTTTGTAACTTCACCATAACTCCATTCACGAATTTTTTCAGGACTAGCAAGTCCAATTTGTAATGAGTCAAAATTATTTAATTCAAACATATATTTCCCCTTATTTTGTGATAAACATATTATTCAAAGTCTGCATCATCAAAATCAAATATATTTTCATTTCCTTCGTTTGGATCAAACACTGATTCAAACATTTCTCCAAGGTCTTCTTCCCCACCAAGATCAACCTCAACTTCTTCTTGTTCTGGTTTCTTTCTTGAGCCAGTTCTGTTATCAACAGAATCACGGTCGTCTTCAACCAAATCTTTAAGGCCAATTTCTTGTTTATCTTCTGTAAGCACTTTAATATCAAGTGCCAAACCTTGAAGTTCTTTTATAAGAACCTTGAATGATTCTGGAATTCCAGGTTCTGCAACATTTTCATTACGAACAATGCTTTCATATGTTTTTTGTCTACCAACAATATCATCGGATTTAACTGTGAGCATTTCTTGAAGTGTGTTAGCTGCGCCGTATGCTTCAAGAGCCCAAACTTCCATTTCACCAAAACGTTGTCCACCAAGTTGTGCTTTACCACCAAGAGGTTGTTGAGTAACTAAGCTGTATGGTCCAATTGAACGAGCATGCATCTTATCATCAACCAAGTGGTGAAGTTTAAGCATGTAGCTGTAACCAACGGTTGCACGATTTTCAAATGGTTCACCGGTTCTACCATCATAAAGTTGCATTTTTCCATCTTCTGCAAAGCCATTTTCTTTGAGAAGTTCTTTAATTTCATAATCTTTAGCGCCATCAAATACTGGTGTTGCAACTTTCCAGCCAAGAGCTTTTGCAGCAAAGCCAAGGTGACATTCTAGAAGCTGTCCAATATTCATACGGCTAGGAACGCCAAGTGGGTTCAATAAAATTTGTATTGGTGTGCCGTCAGCCATAAATGGCATATCTGCTTGAGGAAGTATTCTAGATACAACACCCTTGTTACCATGACGACCAGACATTTTATCACCGACGCTCATTTTACGTTTTTGAGCAATATATACACGAACAAGTTTGTTAACGCCAGTTGGAAGTTCATCTTTGTTTTCACGAGTGAATACTTTAACGTCAACAACAACACCACCTTCACCATGTTGAACGCGAAGAGATGTGCCTCTAACTTCTCTTGCTTTTTCACCAAAGATAGCACGAAGAAGTCTTTCTTCTGGTGTAAGTTCTGTTTCTCCTTTTGGAGTAACTTTACCAACAAGGATATCTCCTGTTGTAACCTCTGCACCAATACGAACAATACCATTTTCATCAAGGTTACGAAGAGCTTCGTCACCAATGTTAGGAATATCTCTTGTTATTTCTTCTGGTCCAAGTTTTGTGTCTCTTGCATCATGCTCGTATTCTTCAATATGCACAGATGTAAGAACATCATCACGAACAAGTTCATCACTAATCAAAATAGCGTCTTCATAGTTGTAACCTTCCCATGGCATATATGCAATAAGAATGTTTTTACCAATTGAAAGTTCACCATTGTTTGTTGATGGACCATCAGCAAGAACGTCTCCAACTTTAACCTTGTCCCCATGGTTTACTATTGGTCTTTGACGCATACATGTTCCTGAGTTGCTACGAACAAATCCTGTCAAGATATATTCTTCATCACCATGATCAGTGTCAAGAATAATTTTATCAGAAGAAACATATTTAACTGTTCCATTTGATTTTGCAATTTGCATAACTCCACTATCAACTGCAATCTTGTGTTCAACACCAGTTGCAACAATTGGAGCTTCTGTTTTAAGAAGTGGAACTGCTTGACGTTGTTGGTTACTTGCAATCATGGCACGAGTTGCATCATCACTTTCGATGAATGGAACAAGTGTTGTTGCAATAGATATAAGTTCCTTAGGACTAATATCAATAAAGTCAACTGCAGATTTTGGGAATTCCAAAATTTCGCCAGCTTTACGACAAATTACTGTGTTATTAACAAGTTCACCATTTTCATTAAGTGGTTCGTTAGCTTGTGCAATAACATATTTTTCTTCAACGTCAGCTGTCATATAAACAACTTCGTTAGTAACTCTGCCGGTTTGTTTATCAAACTTACGATATGGAGCTTCCAAGAAGCCATATTTGTTAAGTTTTGCATAAGTTGCAAAAGAGTTAATAAGACCGATGTTTTGACCTTCAGGTGTTTCATTAGGACAAAGTCTGCCATAGTGTGTATAGTGCACGTCACGAACATCAAAGCCTGCTCTTTCACGAGTAAGAGCTCCAGGTCCGATAGATGAAACTTTACGTTTGTGTGTAAGTGATGCAATTGGGTTTGTTTGTTCCATGAATTGTGACATTTGGCTGCTACCAAAGAATTCACGAATTGCAGCACTAACTGGACGAGTGTTAATTAAAGTGTTTGGGCTAATTTCAGCAACATTTTGAACTTGCATTCTTTCAGAAATAACTCTTTCAAGTCTTGCCAATCCAACAAAGAATTGATTTTGCAAAAGTTCACCAACAGTTCTAATTCTACGATTGCCAAGGTGGTCAACATCATCCATGTGTCCAATTCCTTCAGAAAGACCCAAATGATAGTTAACACTTGAAATGATATCATCAAACATCAAATGTCTGCCAACCAAAAGTTCATAGTTTTGAAGCAAAGCTTGTTTCTTTTGTTCAATAGTTTTTAAACCTTTGATAACAGTTAAAAGTGTTGGAAGATGAACAAGTTCATCAAGTTCAACATCTTCTGGATTAACTCCAGTGTATGCTTTAAGGTTAACAGTGTTGTTACCAATAACATAAACTTTATCTTTTTTGCCTTCAACAGCAACTTTGTTAACACCAGCGTTTTGAATTTGCCAAGCTTGTTCTTCGGTAAGTTTTTCACCAGCAACAAACATTGGTTTATTTTTAACAATAACGTCTTCTGCAAGAATTTTTCCTGTGATACGGTTTGCAAGAGCAAGTTTTTGGTTAAATTTATATCTACCAACACTTGTAACGTCGTATCTTCTTGTTGAATAGAAACGTTTTTCCAAATCTTTTTTAATAGCTTTATAGTTAAGAACTTCACCAGGACGAAGTCTTTTTGAAATTTCAACCAAAGCTTCTTCTTCATTTTTGGTATGGTCTTTTTCTATAGTTTTAACAATTGTTGGATGATGGTCAAATACTTCAAGAATTTGTTCATCTGTTGAAAGACCCATTGCACGTAAAAAGATTGTGGCAACCATTTTTCTTGATCTGTCCACATGAACCCATAAAACTCCGTTTTGGTCTTCTTCAAATTCAAGCCAAGCACCACGACTAGGCATAATGTTAGTTTCTGTAACAAAGTTTCCTGCTTTGTTAACACCTTGACTGCAATAAACACCAGGAGAACGAACAAGTTGGCTAACAACGGCACGTTCTGCACCATTGATAATAAATGAACCATTGTCTGTCATAAGAGGAATATCTCCCATGAAAACTTCTTGTTCAACAACTTCACCTGTTTCTTTATAAACAAGTCTTACTTTAACCTTAAGAGGAACGCTGTATGTTGCATCTCTAGTTTTGCATTCTGCCTCAGTATATTTTGGTTCTCCACTTAAACTGTGACCAATAAAATGAAGCTCAACACGGCAATCTGTGTTGTCTTCTCTCATGTCAGAACGGTTAAGGTTATCTGTATCGGTAATTGGAGAGAAATCTCTAAGAACATCTCTAATACCTTTTGTTATAAAGTTATTATAACTTTGTTTTTGAACCTCAACAAGATAAGGAATATCAATAACTTCTTCAATTTTACCGAATTTATATCTTTCGGTTTTTCCATATTTAACCTTTTTGACATTCACTTTTGAATTTGCCATTTTACCCTCCTAGGTAAAGAATAAATTATTTCTTCTTATTTTACTGTCAAGAAGCAAACAGACAAAAAAAATCCAAGATTTTAGTATCTCTCTAAAAATCTTTTCTTTGCTTAGCGCACCAATATTTTACCGGTATTTTTTTGCAATTGGTGATAATAACGCATATTACTCATAATAACCATATAATTTTACCATAACATTTTTTTTATGTCAATACATTTTGCTGCCAAAAAATATTTTTTTTATTGAGCAGAGTTCATTTCCCTATCTTCTTTAAAAAAGACATTTAAATTTGCATATAAATTTTTGAGATAATTTGTATCTTCTTCCAATTTTTTATTAGCAATTTTAAGTGATTTTAAGAAATTTTCTTCATCAAATTGTTCAAGCATTGTTTCTTGATTATTATAATTATCACTTATTTCTTCGTAATCTAATTGAAAATATTCTGTTAACTTTGAATAATATTTGCTGTTATCCATTGTTTCTAAGAATTTTTTATTTATACCTTCTGCTGCCAAAAATTCTTTGATTTCATAGCATCGAGTTGAAGCATTGTTTAATTCATTTTCAAAAAGATAAAAATATTTAAAATACTCTTCTTGCCTTTCTAAAAACAATACATATTGTTCATCAATTTCTTTTTTATCCATTTTCCCTCTCTCTTTCTGGTTCTATTAGCCCACATCTTTGCATTGCATCTTTGATTGTATAACTTGCGCTAATAAAACCTTCAATAACTCTATTAACATCTTTCATTCTTCTATCAACACGGTATTGCATTGGTTTTAGTTTTAAATTGTATGCAGCATATGCAAATTCTTTAAGTTCGGCATCATACATGTTAAGTAAATAGATTGTTTTTTTGTTACTAGCATTTGAGGTTGCGTGCAAATATGTTAAAATAATGTGAATTTTTTTGCAAGCATCAACGTATTCAACTGCATCCTTAAAACATTTTGAATCTTTTTTATATTTCAAAACATATTCATCTTTAATCTTTAAGAAATCTCTTCTTTTGTTGTTTTCCATTTCATACTTAACATCTTCAGGATTTCTTTCTTCAAATATATCATTTGGGTCAACACCTTTTAAAAATTCAACTTCATAGCTGTATGGTGTTGATTTTAAAAATTCATCATTAACATTATCTTCACTTAAAGAACTTTCATCAAGATTACTGTAAAAATCTTCTAACTCTTGTTGTTCTTTTTTTATAATAGCTTCTTCTCTCGCTCTTTTTTCTTCATTCAAATCTTGAAAATGTTCCATTATATATTCAAATTTTGTTTGCCCAATTTGTTGCTCTGCTTTTTTACGTTTTGTTGATTCTTTTATTGTTTGTGATTTTATAATTGCTCCCTCACTTCTTTTTTGTTCAACATAATCTTTTCCTCTTTTTGTAGTTCCAATATGAGTTTGCATAATTCACCTCTCAATTTATTTTTTGTTTTATGATTATAACACGGAAAAACATCTTTTTCAATAGCAAATTAAAAAATAATGCAAATAAAAAAGGCTAAATTATAAAGTTTTAGCCTCTTTTGGTAATTTATTTTTCTTTGATTTAACAAGTTTAAATATGTTTTCTAAAATAATATGCACAAATCCATGCGCAACAACGACATAATATGTTATAAGTCTAAAGAATATAAGAGCCCACACAATGTTGTCCCCAATTGAATAAGAACCTATTGCAAAAAGAAATATGAAACATACTTCTGTTGAACCTGTTCCACCAGGAAGTGGCAAACATGTGCTAACAAGCAAACACAAATAGTATTCACTCATTGTGATTAATATTGCATAAAGCGCCTCGGTTGGGGTTACAAAACCAACAGAACTGAATGCCATCATTATGCAAAATGGAATAATGGCAAATGCCAAACATTCAACAATACACAAAAAGATTGTTAAAAACAAAGTTCCTTTGTTTTTGTTCAAATACTTAATTGATGCTTGATATTCTTGCACTTGTGTTAATATTCTTTCAAAAGTTTTTCTGTAATCCTTAACAATATGCAATTTATAACCAAGACGCACTAGCCATTGAATAAATGAACGTCCAATAAGTTTTCCGTTGCCTATAATAAAATAGATAAGTGTAAAAATTATGGTTACAATCAAACCAATTGCACCAACAATTTTAATAAACGCCATCAAAAATGTTTGCAAACTTCCACTTGTTGGAATAAGTGGCACTGCAAAAAAATATAAAAATATTGCGAGTGCTGTGTAAACAAAGTTATAAACAATAAGTTTAATAATAGGAATGCTTGTTGAAAGCCCTGCCCCCATCCCACTTCTCGTAAGTCTTATTATTTGTGAAGGTTGTCCACCAAGTTGAGTTGGTGTTACGCAATCATAATACTTACCAACACTGGCCAAACGATAAGACAAAAAGAGTTTTCTTTTTCCTGTTGTCTTTTTTATTAAAAAATAGAATAACAATGTTTCACAAATAAAATATAAAACAAGGAGCGCAAACGCACCAGCTATCCACCACATTCTTGTGCCTTGTGCTTTTGCAACATCACCAAAATTGGTGCCATGTGTGCTATCCAACAAATTTTTTACAATAAATATCATAAGAATAATGTTTATTGCAAAAAAGATTACATTTGTTATTATATTTTTTTTCTTCTTAGATTTTTTTTCTGTTTCAACAGCTTCTTTCATCAAAGAATCAACTGTTTCTTTTTCTAAGATGCTCTCACCCAGATAATCATCAAGGGTTATTTGATTTTCATCAACAACTTCCTTTGGCTCTTCTGTTTGTTCTTCTGGCACAGAAGAAACCTTAGGAGCTGGCACTCCATCCATCATAAGTTGCTCGATTTCTTTTTTCTTCTTTGCCATAACGCAATTATAACACAACTATTTATTAATTGCAAAAACTTGCATAAAAAAACTTACTCATTTGAGTAAGTTTTTTGTTTTTACATTTCATCCGCCATATCAACAACAACAGTATATGTTCCACCACCAAGAACCACACCATATTGTGTCATTGCATATAATGTCAATTCCAATGTGTAACCATCATGTGTTTCTTTGTATGCAAGTTTTTCAGCATCTGTAAGAGTATCATCATAATGGTATTTAAGTGGATAGAATGTGAAATATTCTTCTGCACCAAGAGCATCAGTTGTTGTTAACGCATAAGAAACACTCTTTGTTCCGTCAGTTAAGGTTGATTCCATTCTAACAAGAATTGCTGCAGAATTTGCGATTGCATCATCATGACCTGCTCCAATAGACAAACATTCTTGACTTGAATCTGTTGTGTATAAGTATGTTCCATCAAGTTGTTTTTCTACTGTTCCGTTTTTATGATAATAGAATCCAACATCAGCAGTAATTTCATCAATATCAGGTTCTCCCAAGTAATAAGCGATGTTGTTAATCTTAAAAGTTGGTACACTTATTGTTTCTGTTGCAAATATTGTTGCAGCAACATATAACACTTTGTTTTCAACATAGAACACATAATCATCAACAAAAGTGTTAAGACCAATAGAAAGTTTAACTTTGTCTGTTGCATTATAAACTGTGTCATCAAAAGCTATTGAGTTAACAGTAAAGTCTCTGTTCAAAGTTCCCACTGCAACATAATAACTGCTCTTATTAATACCAAGTTCTTCAAGAGATTTTACTCCTTGGTCATGGAATTCATTATAATAATTCATTGTAAATGCACCAATACTCATTGCCAAATCTTGTTCAAAACTATCACTAACTGTAACAACTTCTGTGTTGATAATTAATTGAATTGTTTTAACTCCAAGCATTTCGCCTGTGCTTGTTACTCCAAACATTGTATAATCAATTGTAAGTCCATTATTATAAGCAAGTTTTTCATCTTTGTCTGCTGCACCATCTTCAATCCAACCAACAGGATAGAATCCTAAATAGTTGCCCCCAGCAATATCATCAAGGTCTGTTAAACCATAACTTACAGTAACATTGCCATTTGCATATGTGTAATATTTACGAGTTAAAAATACAAGACTTGAATCTTCAAAATTACCAAATCCAATAAACTTTTGACCAGTTGTTATTGTGCAAAGATATTTGCCATCATCAATTTCTTCAATTGTATTTCTAACATCATTATCTTCAAAAGCAATATCGGTTATTTCTAATTCATCAACATTAAAGTCTTCTGTTTTATATTCAATATCGTTAACTTTAAATGCGTTGCCATCAACAAATTCAACAGCAAGAATTGGAGCTGCAACATAAAGTTTTGTTATAACTCTAGTGTTTTCACCAAATAATTCATCTGATGAGTTATCTGTTGTATAGAATGCTTTTGCAACAACTTTTGCATTTTTGCCGATTGACAAGTTAAATTCTTGATTTTGTTCAAATATTGCATTACCAAAACTTACGCTTTCAACTTCTCCAATATTCAAAAATTCACCAACAAGAACATAATAGTCGTTTGTTAAGTTCAAATCTTCAACAGAAAGAACATCTCCTTTATTATGTGCGTTATAGTGGTCGTTATCAAGTTCTGCAATTGTTGAGTTAATGTTTTCAACCAAGTGTTCATTAACTGTTAAGGTTGCTTCCCATCTTGCATACAATTTAACATCTCCTGCAGAATGTTTAGGAATTGTTGTTACTTTGTCACCAGAAAATTCATTAGTAAACCAACCAAGGAATGTGTAAACAACCCCATTTTCATCAACTTTTGTTGGTGCTGCAAGTGTTATTGTATTTGTTTCGTATGTGTATGTTGTTGGGTTCGCACCTTCTTCAATTTCGCCACCAAGCAAATGATATTCTATTGAATAATCATGCAAATTCCATTTTGCATAAACAGTTTTATCACCTGTTGTTCCAAGAGTGATACCAGTTACTGGGTCTCCTTCAAAGTTAGCATTGTCATACCAAGCATCAAAATCATAACCTTGTTTTATTGCAGCTGAAAAATTAAAACTATCTTCAGCAGTATATGTTTTTTGGTTTGCTCCAACGTTAATGCCACCATTTAAAACATATGTAATATTGTATTGAGTTAATTTAAATCTTGCATAAACAGTTAAATCACCATTAATAGAAGTATCATTTGTAATTTTCTTCTGAGAGATTTCGCTCAAATACCAACCCATAAAATCATAATTATCTTTTGTAGGGTTATCAATTTCAGGTATTTTTTGACCTGCTTCTATTGTTTGAGTTTTATAAATCTCTTCACCAACCATATAAGTTATTGTGCATGTTTGTTTTTTACAACCAACAACTGCTAAAGACAAAGGTAAAACAAACAAAAAAGCTAATAAACCATATAAAATTTTCTTCATACATGCTCTCCTATTTTTTTTTATTATATCATTATATTACAATCTTTTTAAATATGTTGTCAAACGAAACAGCTGAGGTTCAATTTAAAATATATAATATTTTACGAACAAAAAAAAGAGAAGATTTCTCTTCTCTTTAATATTTACTAAAACTATTTAATAATTTTAGAAACAACGCCTGAACCTACTGTTCTGCCACCTTCACGGATAGCGAAACGAAGTCCTTCTTCAATAGCAACAGGAGTGATAAGTTTAACTGTCATTCTTGTGTTATCTCCAGGCATAACCATTTCAGTTCCTTCTGGAAGTTCGATAGAACCAGTAACGTCAGTAGTTCTGAAATAGAATTGTGGACGATAGTTATTGAAGAATGGTGTATGACGACCACCTTCGTCTTTTGTAAGAACATAAACTTCAGCATTGAATTCTGTATGTGGATGAATTGTACCTGGTTTGCAAAGAACTTGACCACGTTCTACATCTGTTCTTTGAATACCACGAAGGAGCACACCAATGTTGTATCCAGCAACAGCTTCATCAAGAAGTTTACGGAACATTTCAATTCCTGTAACAACTGTTTGTTGTTTGTCAGCTTTAAGACCAACAATTTCAACAGTGTCGTTAAGTTTAAGAACACCACGTTCTACACGACCAGTAACAACTGTTCCACGTCCTGTGATTGTAAATACGTCTTCGATAGGCATAAGGAATGGTTTGTCGTTGTCACGAGCAGGTGTTGGGATGTATGTGTCAACAGCATCCATAAGTTCTTGGATAGGTTTTATTGCAGGATCATCCCATTTGCCAGCTTTAGCAGCTTCAAGAGCTTGGAAAGCTGAACCACGGATAATTGGAGTGTTGTCTCCGTCAAATCCGTATTGTGTAAGAAGTTCACGAACTTCCATTTCAACAAGGTCAGCAAGTTCTGTGTCGCCACCAAGTTGATCCATTTTGTTCATGAATACTACGATTTTTGGAACACCAACTTGACGTGCAAGAAGGATGTGTTCACGTGTTTGAGGCATAACACCATCAGTTGCAGCAACAACAAGGATAGCACCGTCCATTTGCGCAGCACCAGTGATCATGTTTTTAACATAGTCAGCGTGTCCTGGGCAGTCTACGTGAGCGTAGTGACGATTAGCTGTTTGATATTCGATGTGAGCTGTATTGATTGTTATTCCTCTTGCTTTTTCTTCTGGAGCAGAGTCAATTTGATCATAGTCTTTAATTTCTTTGCTGTTTGGATCATAGAAGTGAGACATGATAAATGAAATTGCAGCAGAAAGTGTTGTTTTACCATGGTCAACGTGTCCGATTGTACCAACGTTAACGTGTGGTTTTGAGGTATTAAATTTCTCTTTAGCCATTTTTTATTCTCCTTTACTTTTTTGTGATTTATTATTATGCTTTTTTAGCATTGTCACCAATTATTTTTTCTGCAACATTTCTTGGAACTTCAGCATAGTGTGATGGTTCCATTGTGTAGTTTCCACGACCTTGAGTGTTGCTTCTAAGGTCACTTACATAACCGAACATTTCTGCAAGTGGAATTTCAGCACGAATTGTTTGCATTCCATTTTTAGAACTTGTTCCAGTTACACTACCACGACGTTTTGAAACGTCTCCCATAACATCTCCGAGATATTGATCAGGAACTTCAATTTCAACGTTCATGATAGGTTCAAGAATAACAGGATTACCTTTCTTCATACCATCCTTGAATGCCATTGATGCAGCAATCTTAAATGCCATTTCAGAAGAGTCGACTTCGTGATAGCTTCCGTCATAAACTGTTGCTTTAAAGTCAACTGTTTCATATCCGGCAAGCACACCACTCATTCTTGCTTCTTGAATACCTTTGTCAACTGCAGGGATATATTCTTTTGGAATTGATCCACCAACAGTTTCATCAACAAATTGATATCCTTCACCTGGTTTAAGTGGTTCAAAGCGAACTACGCAGTGACCATATTGACCTTTACCACCAGATTGACGAATGTATTTGCCTTCAACAGATACAGGTTTTGTAATTGTTTCACGATAAGCAACTTGAGGAGCACCAACATTACATTCAACGTGGTATTCTCTTCTCATTCTATCAACAATGATATCAAGGTGAAGTTCTCCCATTCCTTCGATGATTGTTTGACCAGTTTCTTGGTCTGTATGACGACGGAATGATGGGTCTTCTTCAGAAAGTTTTTTAAGAGCGTTAGCCATTTTTTCTTGGTCTGCTTTTGTTTTTGGTTCAACAGCCAAGCTAATAACTGGTTCTGGGAATTCCATTGGGTCCAAAACTATTGGATGGTTTTCATCACAGAGTGTTTCACCAGTTGTTGTATCTTTAAGTCCAACCAAGGCTACAATATCACCAGCATAAGCTTCAACTTCTTCAGTTCTGCTGTTTGCGTGCATTCTAACTAGTCGACCAATTCTTTCTTTACTTCCCTTGTTGCTATTATATACATAGCTTCCAGAAGTAATCTTACCAGAATAAATTCTAAAGAATGTAAGTGTTCCAAATTGGTCTTTAGCAATTTTAAATGCAAGACCACTTAATGGTTCGTCATCACTTGCTTTTCTTACAATTTTATTTCCAGTTTTTGGATCAACACCTTCAACTGGTGGAATATCCAAAGGACTTGGGAAGTAGTCAACAACTGCATCAAGCAAAAGTTGTGTTCCTTTATTCTTGTATGATGAACCACAAAGAACAGGTGTAATTTCAAGAGCGATTGTTCCTTTTCTGATTGCTTTTTTAATTTCAGCAACAGTAAGTTCTTCACCATTGAAATATTTTTCAAGTAATGTGTCATCAAGTTCAGCAACATGTTCGATAAGTTCTGCATGATATTGTTCAGCAAGGTCTTTAAGGTCTGCAGGGATGTCGGTAACTTCAATTTCTTTACCTTCATCATCTTTATAAATTTCAGCCTTCATTTCAACCAAATCTACAATACCTTTAAAGCTGTCTTCTTTTCCAATAGGAATTTGAAGAGGAACAGCGTTTGCACCAAGTTGCTCTCTCATTGCTTTAACGGCAGCAAAGAAGTCTGCACCCAAAATATCCATTTTGTTAACATAAGCAATTCTTGGAACATGATACTTATCAGCTTGTTTCCAAACTTTGATTGATTGAGCTTGAACACCCTCTTTTGCAGTAAAGAGTTCAATAGCTCCGTCAAGAACTTTCAAACTACGTTCAACTTCAACAGTAAAGTCAACGTGTCCTGGGGTATCAATAATATTGATTTTATGATTTTTCCACATACAAGTTGTTGCAGCAGAAGTGATTGTTATACCACGTTCTTGCTCTTGTGCCATCCAGTCCATTGTTGCTTGACCATCATGCACTTCACCAATCTTGTGAGATTTTCCGGTGTAATACAAAATACGTTCAGTAGTTGTTGTTTTTCCGGCATCGATGTGGGCCATAATACCAATGTTTCTAATTTTTTCTAATGCATAATCTCTTGGCATATTAGTATTTTCTCCTACATTTTTGCATCTTATGGAAGCAATGTCCCCCATAAATCTACTTTATCATTATAAAATATTTTTACGATTTTTACAAACAATTTTAAACACTTTTTATAAAATCTACACTATTTTTATTAATAAATTACAAAAAATCGTGTTAAAAAATTGTTTATATAAACTAAATTAAACAGACATAACACATATGCCTGTTTATAAAATTCTCTATCTTACCAGCGATAGCTAGCAAATGCCTTGTTAGCTTCAGCCATTCTGTGCATTTCTTCTTTCTTCTTGAATGCTCCACCAGTTGAGTTAAAAGCATCCATAAGTTCAGCAGAAAGCCTTGCAGCCATTCCTCTTTCACTACGTTTTCTTGCACTATCAACAATCCAACGAATTGCAAGGGTTTGTCTTCTTGCAGCACGAATTTCAACAGGCACTTGATATGTTGCACCACCAACACGACGAGCTTTAACTTCAAGAACAGGTTTAACATTTTCAAGTGTTTTATCCCACACTTCCATAGCTGAAACGCCAAGTTTGTTTGCACTGTTTTCAAGTGCGTCATAAACTATTTTTTGAGCAATTGTTCTTTTTCCATCTTCCATAACTTGGTTAATAAGTTTTGTAACGTCAGTTCTGTTATAAACTGGATCTGGAAGAACTTCTCTAACAACTGCAGCATTTCTTCTTGACATTATATTTCCTCCGAATAATTAATTAATATTTCCTAATTTATTTAGGGCGTTTTGCACCATATTTACTTCTGGCTTGTTTGCGATCCTTAACACCAGCTGTGTCAAGTGTGCCACGAATAATATGATAACGTACACCAGGAAGGTCTTTTACACGACCGCCACGAATAAGAACAACACTGTGCTCTTGAAGATTGTGGCCAATACCTGGAATATATACCGTACCTTCTTGTTTGTTAGAAAGACGAACTCTCGCAATTTTTCTAAGTGCAGAGTTTGGTTTCTTTGGAGAAGTTGTAGAAACAGAAAGACAAACGCCTCTCTTTTGAGGACATTGTTCCAAAATTGGTGATTTTGGTTTAGAAACTTTATCTTTTCTGCCTTTACCGTGACGGACTAATTGAGCGATGGTTGGCATAGTTCTACCTCCTAAATTGATTTGAACTCCCCAGCCCCATGAGGAAATTCTTAGCAAGTTTACACAAAATTTTTACACACCTATAAAAAAATTTGTGCACAAAAAATGCTAAACACGATTTGTCATGCGTTGTTATTCTAGCAAATTGAAGAATAATTGTCAATACAATTTTATGCAAAAAATTAAATATTTTTAGTAAAAAATAAAAACAGGCAAAAACCTGTTTTAATGTTTAACTAAAATGTCTAAAATTTACATGTGTCTATCTAATCATGTGTTCAATATCATCTTTTTCATTAACTCTTGCAACTCCTGCAAGCAATTCAAATTCAGTGGCTACTTCAGGATATTTTTTTACAGCTTCTTCAACTTTCAAAAGTTCCTCTTCTTTCTTCATTTTATCTACATCAACCTTTCCTGATGATGTTAAAGGAACCCCGTTTGGTAAAATATCAAACTCTTCAAAATTGTATGTAACTATATCTAAGTTTGGATACTTGTTAATGCCATTAATAGCTTCTTTCAACATTTTTTGTAGATTTTCATGGTTCATATTTCTATATTTTGAAATTCCACGTTCACCTTGTAAACCTATTGCTCTCAAGTTAAAACAAAATATTTCAAATCTGTTTAATTGATTTTTATTGAAATTATGTTTTTTACAAACTTCTTTTATAAAATCTTGATTATATTCAAATATTTCCATAGCAATAATCCTCCATTTGCTTAGATTATACCATACAATAATCAAAAAAACAATATGTTATAAACAAAAAACACAACGGTTTTTGCGTTGTGTTATATTCTTATTCCATGTTGTTTAACATAACCAATTTTGTAATCAATCTTTTTAATTTTCCCAAGCACTGGTGCTAAGTCTATTGGAAGATTGCTTTCGATGAGCGACAATATTTGTCTTTCTTGAGTTTTGTTCATTTTGTAACAAAATTGATAGCCCTCTTTGGAAATATCTATGCCAAGTAAGCATCCATAATTAAACAATTTGTTGTATGTTGTTTTTAAGCGATATTCTTCAACCTCGTAAGCAGCAAGGTCAATAACGCTAACAATGTTTGCTTTGTCACATTTTTTTGTTAATTTTTTTATTTTCTTTACCAATTCTGTTGGAAGAACTTCTATTATTGTGTTAAATGTTGACATATAGTTTTCATAAACCAAATCGTCATACAATTTAAGCACATGACACAAACTTTCAATATTACCTACTCTTTCAATATATTCATAGCTTGTGTAACCTTCATCAACATATCTTGGAATCCATCCAACAGTTTC
>CAMOCH010000008.1 GCA_946610655.1 uncultured Clostridia bacterium | reverse complement strand
TGAAAAGATTTGTTTCTGGGTCTTGTTCAATATAGTAACCAACTGATTGATAAATAAGCGACAAGCTTTCGGCAGTTGCATAAAAATTATATATTGGGTCTGCAAAAAATTGTCCATCACCAAGAGTGATAAGATAAAAACCAGCACCCTCTTCAAAGTCATCTGTATATGCAATAAATTTGTTATTCATAATTTGTGTTGCAAAATTAAAACAATAATCAGCATATTCTGCTTGGTTATCAAAATTGTATAAATAGTATGCGCCAGAAGAAGTTGATTTTGTTAAAATCATATTATAAGCAGTGTTATCTGAATATATTTCCCTAGCAGTAATTAATTGTGTTCTTTCTCCAAATACGTTGATAACATATGAAGAGCCCTTGCTTGTAACGTAATAATCACCAATTTGATAGATGATTTCGCCCATAGAAACATAACTATATGAAACCATCTCATCAAAATTGTAATTATAGTATCTTGCAACACTGTTATCATCTAATGTTACAAAAATATATCCGTCAATGTTGCTATCTTTTATTTCAACTTTGCCAAATGTATCAAAGTTTTCAGCAACAGCACCATTTTCTCTGCTGATTGCATCATAGCACACGCCAACAGTCTTGGTGTTATATGGCAATTTTTCTTCAAATTGAGCTGAGATTTCTCTTGTGAAACTTTCTGGCAAACTATATGTTACTTCGTCAGTTTCTTCATCTACGGTCTCTCTCAAAACTGTTTTTGTTTCAAGCAAATAATAATTGTTTGGGAAGAATTGAACTGTGTGATATGTCATTTCGCTATATCTGTTGCAGTTGAAAATATACACAGCGTTATCTTCATCTGTAAGCACACAGTTGTTTGCAATTGGGTCCAAAAGTTCTTTAAAATCTCCATTTGTAAGAGCGTTTTCAATAACATATGTGTATTTTGTTCCAACAAGTGTTGTGTAATCTTCATAAAATTCAGCAGTTAAAAGTTCCCCTGCTGTTTCTTCAGAACCAAATGATATGCTGTTCTCTAAGTTTGAAAGATTGTAAAATTTATATGAAACGGTATATGTAAAATCTCCTGTTTCCATTTGTTCTTGTGTTGGATCACCAAGGATTTCACAAGTTTTTGTAATAAAATAATTTTCATGTATGCATCTAAGTGTGCCATCATAAAATGCACCAGCAAGTGTTTCAAAGCTGTAGAACATTGGGTCATATTCAGATACAACAATATCCATAACTTTTTTGCCAGTTGCATAGTCAACAAGCATTTCATTTTCGCCATTTGTATTAACTATGGCATAGTGCGCACCATTTTCTGAAATTATTGTATCGATTTGAGCATAAGAAACATCTGCTTCAAATTCAATCTTTTTAAGAGCAATTGTTGTGATTGTTTCATCAGCTGTCATTGATACTGTTTCATAGGTTTGGTCAAGAACATAAAACTCTGGAGCTAAAGTTGTGGCATTTAAAATAACAAAGTAGTCACCATACTGACCTTGAATGTTATTTATATCAATCTCATCACCGTTTTCATCAACAAAACAATCAATGAGTTCAACCTCACTATCCTTCTGTGGATTATTCTGCACGTCAGAAGCAAAAGCCTTTTGCTCTTCTGTAAGTTCTCTCACCACTTCTGGAGTTGAACCACCATTGTTATCTTTTGGCTTAACCATAAAATGTATGCCAACGCCAACACCAACGAGCCCAACCATAAGCACTAATGATATTATTAAATTTTTTACCCAAAGTTTTAATTTTGCCATTTCTTTGCCACCTATATTTAATATTAAATATAGTATAACAAAAACTTATACAATTTAACAAACAATTTTAATCAACAATAAAAAAATATTTAAAAAAGTAAAAATATTAAATTTTTTATACCAAAAATGCAAAATAAATAAATTTATTCAAAAATATTACCAAATTAGTTACATTTGTAATTGTATTTGCATTTTTTGCGTATTTTTATCTATTATTTACATTTAAAGTTTATATTTTCTGCATTTTTATGTAAACATTTTATTTAAAACTACCTGTAAAACAAATATTAAACCAATTATTGGATAAATATATTCAATAATTTTAGAAAACCCAATAAAACTAATTAATAAAATCATACAGCTTATAGCTAAACATTGGGCAAAATTATACCCTAAATTCATTTTATTTTTGAATATTTTAATTGCCCCAAAGCTACTACTTATAAGTGTGGAAATCATAGCAATTACAAAAATAGTTTTATAAACACCAACAAACCAGCTTTGGAGATTATCAAACATGGGCATTTCACTTTTTGAATTGTATATATTTATGAAAAATAAAATTTGTAAAGTTGACACAATAACAAATAGCACCAAACAACAGCATATCACAAATTTTTTGCTTTTATTTTTCAATAAGTTCTTCAAAATAGCTTCACTAGTCAATACATTCATAAACGCATATAAGATACACTTAACAAAAGCACCTACTCTATATCCACATATTATATCAATTTTGCTAATTTCCAAAATAAAAGGAAGCGACATTATTACGCAAATTGATACTATTATATTAACAACATTAGCCACTTTTATACCACAAAATAAAACTATTGATAACACAATAACTGCCAAAAAATTAAAAACAATTTTATTCGGAAACACACTAGATAGCCCAGCCATCATAGTCCCAGAAATAAAAATTTGACAATATGGAAGCAAATTAATTTTACCATTCTTATCATTAGATTTAAAATAAAAGTATAAAATACTTAAGCAAAAAATCACATTTGAGACAATTATTCCAACAATACCCCACACTTTATATTGCACAAAAAATTTTTGAATTTCTGTTCCAGACACAAAGCCTGCCCCAAGCACACAACCAAGTATAGAAAAAACAAAATACAAACAACTAAAAAAGCTCATATTAAATTATATTAATACAAGCTTAATCATAAAACAAAAAAAATGCTTGACTCGCAAGCATTACATTTTTATTATTATTCTTCCACAATTTTCATTTTCGCATTCAACATAACCATTTTTTTCAAATAATTGCATCTTGCTTGCCGAAATTGTCATCCTACATCTTCCACAAGTGCCATTTATATTTTTTACAAAAACAGGAAGCCCATGTTTTTTGCGAAGATTGTATTTTTCCAAAATAGCCTTATCAACTTTTTTAGCTTGTTCAGCAAGTTCTTTTTTTAGTTCAGCAATTTTTGGCTCAATTTGTGCTTTTGCATCTTCGTATTTTTGTTTATAAACTTCAATATTGCCATTTGCAATTTTAACATTCTTTACAATTGCAGAATAATCATTATTTACTTTACTAAATTGGTTAACAATTTTAACAAGTTCATTTTCAAGTTTTTCAACCATTTGATAAAAATTGTTTTTAGCTTGTTGAAGTTTTTTAATTTTTTCCAAGTCATATTCGTCAACAGATTTGCTCAATGTTTCAATTTTTACAACCAATTCATCATAATATTGACGCGCTTTTTCAAAGTTTTCAAGAGCTTTTTGCGCATTTTTCTCCAAAACATCCAGTCTATTTCTGCAATCTGCCTTTAAATTCTGCATTTCTTTGGCTTTTTTAAGTTCAGGAAGCTCTTTTAACTCATTTTCAAGCTTCGCAATTTTAAAATCAATGTCTTGATACTTTAATATTTCTTGCATTTTATTTTCCTTTTTTTAATATATTTTTTGCTACATTATAGTACTTAATTTTTTCTTTTAATTCTTCTTTTGATTTTTCAGACATTTTTGTTATATCAAAATTTTCCAAAAATTTCAACCTATTTACTTCACTTTTTAAATAAAGTATAAAATCTTCACTCATATTTTTTAAATTTGTCTTTCCAAAAAATTTGTCTTTTTGCGAATATCTATTTTTACAATCTTTTCCATCTATAACAAATATAAAATAGAACTTGTTTTCATTTAGTATAACATAATCTTTCTTTATATGATAATTGTTATCAAGCAAAAATTGTCTTAAATCTTTATCGGTTGGAACAGGCTGAAGAACTGCCTTACCATGATAATTTATATCGGACAAAATTTTAGCAATTTCTGTTCCACCAATGCCACATATAGAAGCAATGGTCGTTTCTGGTGCAATTTTTAATCCATCACCAACCCTACAATCCACTTCAGTATTATGCTTATTTGATAATACTATTGCTTTTTCAAGACTACTTTTACTTATATCTGTAGCAATAAGTTTTGATTTTATTTTTTCAGAAAGCATAATTGGCAAATATCCATGATCTGTTCCAACATCAGTTACAACATCATCATCACTTGCCAGCTCACAAACTTCATCACAAATAATTTCTAGTCTTTTTTTTGCTCTTGGCAATTTTAATTTCATTAATCCAAGAAGTCCTTAAGTTTTTTACTTCTGCTTGGTTGACGAAGTTTTTTGAGAGCTTTTGCCTCAATTTGTCTTATTCTTTCACGAGTAACGTTAAATTCTTTACCAACGTCTTCAAGAGTTCTTGAGTGACCATCTTCGATTCCGTATCTGAGCATTATAACTTTTTGTTCACGTGGAGTTAATGTGTTAAGAACTTCAAGAAGTTGCTCTTTAAGCATAACTTGTGCTGCAGATTCTTGTGGAGACAATGCGTTTTCATCAGGAATAAATGTTCCAAGGTTACTGTCTTCTTCTTCACCAACAGGGGTATCCAAAGACACAGTGTCTTGACTTATTTTCATGATTTCGCGAACTTTGTCTTCGCTAATATTCATTTCCTTTGCTATTTCTTCAACAGAAGGTTCTCTGCCAAGTTTTTGAGTTAATTGTCTTGTTATTCTTGTAAGCTTATTAATAGTTTCAACCATGTGAACAGGAATACGAATTGTTCTTGCTTGGTCAGCAATAGCACGAGTGATTGATTGTTTTATCCACCAAGTTGAATATGTTGAAAATTTAAAGCCTTTAGTATAATCAAACTTTTCAACAGCTTTCATCAATCCAAAGTTACCTTCTTGAATAAGGTCAAGAAAAAGTAATCCTCTTCCAACATATCTTTTTGCAATAGAAACAACCAGTCTAAGGTTTGCCTCACTAAGTCTTCTTTTTGCTTCTTCATCACCTTCTGCCATTCTTTTTGCAAGTTCAATTTCTTCATCAGGAGAAAGAAGAGGTACTTTACCAATATCTTTAAGATACATTTTAACTGGGTCATCAATATTTGCTTGATTCATCAATTTTTCAAGTTCTAAGTCGTTTGAAGCAACAATTGTATCAACAATTTTAATACCTTCTGCTTGAATTTTATCCATAACTTCATCAATTTCTTCTGGAGAAAAAGATGCAAGTTTATCAGAAACTTCCTCTGTTGAAAGAGTACCCTTTTTCTTACCCTTTTCAATCAACTTTTCAAGTTTTTGTTCAAATTTTTCTTTATTCATTATAAATCCACCTTTTTACTTTTAAGCTTATCCACAACTTTCGCAAGTTCCACAATAAGCTCTTGTCTTTTTTGTGTATCAGATTCTTTAGTTAATTCTTCATTAATACGTTTTTGATCTTGTTCCAGTTTCTTTTGATAAAGTCTCCACAAACAATCTTTAAAAAATTGTGCATCAAATTCTTCATCATCAGATTCAGCGAAATTATTAATAATCTCTATAATTCTATTCCCATAACTTGGATAAAACTTATCATGCACTTCAAGTGCAAAACTTTCGGTTGCTGAATCTCTATTTGTATAGTAATAATCATACAAATCTCTATAATTATTGCCAAACAAGTCTCTAATATTAGATTTTACAAACGCATATGGTTTTTGATGAACCATTGCGCAAAGCAAATATTTTTCTGCTCTATCTGTGCTTGGATCAACTTTTTCAAACACTTTTTGTTTTATCTCTTCTTTTGGCGCAACCAAATTATCATCAGTCGCTCCCTCATATTCTCCAGCAAGAGCTTTAAGTTTTTCTGTGTCACTAACAACTTTCTGCTCTTCAAGAGCTCTGGCTTCTTCTAGCATTTTTTGTTTTTTCTCTTGCCATTCAACAATTTTATTGTCTAATTCTCTTCTCAAAAAGTCTTTATTCATATTTGCATGTTTTGCAACCAGTGTAAGGTAAACTTCTTGAGCAATTTGGTCTGGCATTTGTGCAACAAGCTCAAGAGAATCATTCAAAAATTTTGCTTTGCCATCAGCAGTAGTAAGGTCATTTTGCCTTTTGATATATGCAATTTTATACTCTGTTAACGGAAGTGCTTTATCCAAACATTTTTGATAACCTTCTGCCCCAAACTTTTTAATAACATCATCTGGGTCTAATCCTTCTGGAAGAGTCACAACCTTAACAGTTAAGTTATTTTCAGCCAAAATATCAAGACCACGGAGTGTTGCGCTTTGACCGGCTTTATCACCGTCATAACAAATATAAACGGTGTCTGCAAAACGCTTAATAAGCTTTGCTTGCTCAACAGTAAGAGCTGTTCCCATGCTTGCAACAGCAGTATCAAAACCAGCTTTGTGCAAGCTTACAACATCCATTTGTCCTTCACACAATATAAGATATTCGATTTTTTGAGCAGTTTGCCTTTTCTTTTTTAAATAATTTATGGCATAAAGAGTTTTTCTCTTGTTAAAAAGTGGCGTATCAGCCGTGTTCAAGTATTTTGCAAATTTTGGATCACTTTCAAGAGTTCTTCCACAAAACGCAATAACTTGACCATAAACATCAATGATTGGGAATATCAGTCTTGTTGCTTCAGCATCATAAAGTCTGCCGTCTTTCTCTTTGCAAACACCACTATCAAGCATTTCTTGCTTGGTATATCCCTTAGAATATAGATACTCAACAATCTCATTAAACCCAAGAGAATATCCAAGCCCAAATTTTGTTACAATCTCTGGTTCAAGCTGACGTTTTTTAATATAATCCCACGCAACCTTTGCCTCTGGAAGTTTAAGATTGTTTCTGTAATATATTGCAGCTTCTTTTGTTAATGCACCAAGTCTCTCTTTCTGTTTTTTTCTTTTTTCAATTTCCTCACTATCACTTTTGCCTTTAATTTGAGGAACTTCCATGTTCGCCCAACTTGCAAGTAGCTGCACTGCTTCCATAAAATCTAAAGACTCAATGTTTCTAACCCAGCGAATAACGTCTCCACCAGTGTGGCAACCATAGCAATAATAAAAACCATCATATTCATTAATACAAAGTGACGGTGTTTTTTCTCCATGAAAAGGACAACGCGCCCAATAATATCGTCCCTTCCTCTGAAGAGAACAGTATCTTGACGCAACACTTACTAAATCATTTTTCTGTTTAAGTTCATTTAAAAAATCTTCAAAAACCTTATTGTCTGCCATTTATCCTTGCCTAAAAAAAATACTAATAGATAAATTCGACATTATTTTTATTTTCCCTCTTTTTATAAATAAAATTTATAATTATTTTTTTGTCATGTTTTCTAGTGCATATTCAATGCATTTTTCCACAATTCGATTAAAACTTATACCAGTAGCCATACTCATGGTTGCAATCTTATCAAAATTTGATTTTTTAAGCCTTACACTGCGATTTATTGACATATTTTGCGTTTTTATTAGTTTAAATTGTTCCATATGTTGATATTATCATATATTTGCTGCAAATAGTTACATTTTTGGTTACATTTTGTAACTATTTTTGTAAAATATTGTAAATTTATGTCAAAAACAAAAGAGGATTAACCATCCTCTTTCTATTTCTTCGATCTTTCAAAATAAAATAAATACTGTTGAACAATTCCACTATTTTCTTTAAAAATATTCTCAAAATAAGTTTGAATTTGTTTTCTCGTTCTTTTTGTTTTATCAAAATGGTTATAATAAACTTGTTCAACCCACGTATCAACCGGAAAATACTCTCTTCTCCCAAATCCAAAAAGCATAATGCAACTTGCAACTTTTGGACCAACACCTTTAAGTGATATTAGCCACTTATATAATTCATCAGATGAAAGTTTTTCAACCTTAGTCAAATCTACATTTTTTAAATCTTTAATAGTTTGTTTCAAATATCCTGCCCTATAACCTGCCCCCAAATTATCAAACCACTCATCACTTTGTAAACTCAATTCATCGACAGTTGGAAATCTGTGAAATTGTCCAAATTCAGTTTTAATAATTGGTGCTATCTCACAAAGTTTTTCAACAATTTTTTGAATTCTTTTAATGTTGTTATTTGCCGATATAATAAACTCAATAATCGTTTCAAATTTATCTGCACTCACTATTCTTATTCCATATCCATTTTCTATCGCTTTTGTCAAAACATCAAAATGTTTCAAATTGTTTTTAATAGCACCATAATCATTATCCAAATCAAAATAATTAACAAAATAATTTACACTATTTGTGTATACTTCATACTTGTCATCTAGCTCACAAATCTTCGCCAATTTATCGCCAGAAATCACAATATATGAACCATCTTCACACACAAAATATCTGAACATCTGCCCACATTCACATATCTGTTTAATGTTAAATTCAGATTTATCAAAAATTTCAATTTTGTTTTTGCTTTTAGTATATTTCATAAAACAAATATATCAAATTTAAAAATATTTTGCAATGCATAATTGGTTTTAGTTGCAAAAACATGATATTTTTGACATAATAATATTATGTTATTCTTATTTAGCAAATTTAAACAAAAAAAATGGGTAAAATTAAACACTGTTAAGCGTTTAAAGGTTTATAATGCCCTTGAGCAGAAGTTTGCAAAAAAACTTCATCGTGAACCAATTGATGTTGTTGTTCACCCTGACGACAACTGGAAACCACTTGGCATGTTCACAAACGCAAACGGCAAGAGGCTAATCTACTTGCGTGAAGATCTTCTTCGTGACCCAAAAATGCGTTTTCATGGAATGGAAACAATAATTCATGAAGGCAGACATGCATATCAGTTTGAAACAATCAACAAAAAGCTTCCATGGTATGCATTCCGTGCAAAAAAATGGCGCAAAAATTGGCAAGGCTATATCCCAAGTGCCGAAAGCTCTTCAGCATACAATAGCCAAAGTGTTGAACAAGATGCTCAAAAATACGCCTACAAACAAATGAGTAAATTATACCACAAGTATAAATATGAAGATGACTTTGTTCGCACAATGCAAGTTAATGAATATCGACTTGAATCTGCCGATGACAACGCCAGAAAAGAGTTTGGAATATTCTATAAGCACAAAATAAACAAAATGATAAATAAAAACGCTAAAAGGCGCTAAAATGTCAGTACTTATAAATTTGAGTATTGACATTTTTTATTTTTAATATATAATAAAAATATATCTACATAGGAGGAACAAACATGTTTGACTTTCCTACTCTTCCAGAAGAAGATTTTAATGAAGATAACTTAATAACAAAAGATTTCTTAACAAAAGCAACTAATTATTTGAACGAAAAAGGAATATACGAAATTAGCGTGTATGGCAAGAAAAGAAACTCAGTAACAAAATCTCGTCAAAAAGAAAAGATTTTCACAGTTAAACAGTTTTTTGTTAAACTTGCAAACACTGCTGGGTTATATGGTGTCATAAATGATAACAAACTCCAAAACGATGTTGGATTTGCTCTTCTATGTCTTGAGCAACAACCAAGAAGTTACCTTGATTTGCCAGAGACAATAGCCAAACACCCACAAATCTGCGAATATTGTAACAGACTTCTTATTAATCACGACCCAACAAATGCCTTAAATGTTAATTTTGAAAACTTTTCAGCAGAGCAAAAACATGAACTATTAAAAATCAAATTTTTAATAATAAGCAATTCAGAAAAATTTGCAACATCCAAAACCCAAATTATGGAAATTTGCAACAACTATAAATTTAATCAAACAGATTTTGTTAAAGAATTGTTAAAAGCAAATCCAAACATTTTCCAATATGTTAAAAATTATTTAAATGACGATAAATCAAAAGCTGAAATTCATGAATTTATCAACAATTTACCACTTGAACATGGCACAATAAGTTTAGGAAGAATATTCAAAACGCCAGTTAACCCAAAATATAAAGAACAATATCCAAAACTATTTAAAAAGTATGAATTTTATTTAAAAAACGGGTTCTATGTTAAAGATTCCTACTATGACAACGAAAGATAATTTGTAATAAAAAAAACACCGAAATTCGGTGTTTTTATTTTGTAATTCTAACTAGTCAGTAACAACACTAACTTGTTTTCTGTCTTTTCCAACTCTTTCAAATTTAACAGTTCCTGCAACTTTTGCATAAAGAGTATCATCATCACCAATGCCTACATTTTTGCCTGGGTGAATTTTTGTTCCTCTTTGACGAACAATAATGTTGCCACCAAGAACTTTTTCTCCGTCATATTTTTTAACGCCAAGTCTTTGAGCATTGCTATCACGGCCGTTTTTGGTTGAACCACCACCTTTGTGGTGCGCAAATAGTTGGATATTAATAAACATTTTCATTATTATTTAACCTCCAATTCAATAAAATCTGAATAACCAATGTGCAAATCTGATATTCCACAAAGCATAGTTTGAAGTATCACTTCGCTTTTTTCTTTATCAGTCTCTGACATGTTATTTGGTAGTGAAAATTTTAAATAGCCCTTTTTATCATCACGCTTAATATCAACATTAATTTGAACAACAGCAAGAAGACCTAAAAGCGCAGTTTGAACAACACTTGAAAGCGCTGCGCAAACAATATCTTCACCTGCTTCGCCATAGTTTGTGTGACCATCACATTCAACTGTGGTTATGCGATTATTACTTTTTGTTATAGTAACTTTGGTCATATTCTTCTCCTAGCCAATAGAAATAACTTTCAATTTGCTATATGGTTGACGATGACCTTGACGTGTGCGAACGTTTTTCTTTGCATGATATCTAAAAGCAACAACTTTGTCTTCTTTACCATGTTCCAAAACTTCGCAAACGGCTTTTGCTCCAGTGTATGGAGTTCCAACTTTAACTTTTCCCTTGTCATCGCTAACAAGAAGACAGTCAAGTTCAACCTTAGTTCCAACTTCGGCATTAATTTTTTCTGCTTTAAAATATTTACCAGCTTCAACTTTATATTGTTTTCCACCTGTAAGAACGATTGCGTACATCTGTTTTCCTCCTCTTCTCCAGTCTCACTGCTTTTCAAGGCGTGAACGCTTTTGTTCAGCTTAGCTGCCCGTTGCATGTGGCACGCTTAGAATATTAGCACGTAATTTGTTTTTTGTCAACATATTTTTATTTTTTATATTAATAATATAAAGTTAAAACTTAAATTTTGAATTATACATTTTTTACAAAATTATTAAAATTAATAATTAAAAAAACACAAAAAACGCAAAATTTTATAATTTTTGCGTAAATTTGTGTAAAATTTGCTATTTTTAAACATTATTTAGTATTTTATCAAATGTGTAATCAATTGGATATTTAGTAAGTATCTCTTCAATTTGCAGTTCATCAAACTCAGCCAAAATTTTCAAATTTTTATCCACGATCAAAAATTTGTAATAAGCAAAATTGTCAATTTTAGTATAAACTTTTGATACGGTAAGAGAACTATCAACCATCACAAACGATACCTTTAATCCCCTTAATATTTTCTTCTTCTTGATATCACTTTTAACAACCCGCTTATAGCAAAGCTCTTTATTGTCGGCAAATGTTGAAATAAAAACAACAATTGACATCAATCCAATTTGAAAATTAGGATGATTAAATAGTGTTACAATAAAATAGATAAACAATAGTATTGAAAAAACAATAGAAATATTATGAGCAACATTTACAGCAATTTTTCTATCAAATTTGCTCGAAAAGAAAGCAAGTAACACCCTGCCTCCATCTAAAGGAAATATTGGCAGCAGGTTAAATAGTAGCAAACTTAAATTTGCCACAACAAAAACTTGTAGATAATTATATAGTTCTGGAAATATCCACCACAAACACAAACATACAACTATCAATATTAAGTTAACAAGTGGGCCAGCAATACTTACCAAAATTTCATCTTTAAATCTAAATTCATCATAAGCCCCAGAAAGTAACGCACCTGTTGGATAAAATGTTATCTTGTCACATTTGTAACCAAGCTTTGACGCAACAAGTGCATGAGCAAGTTCATGCAAAAGTAAACTTACAAAATAACTTACAATAATCCAAAATGCACCAAAGAAAATAGATAGAACAAAAAATGCAACCGTTACTGGGTGAATTGTGAATTTTAACCATATTTTTGATTGTTTTTGGTTAAAATTTGCGTTTTTTTGCCAAATTTTACTCAAAAAATGTTTCACTTGCGTCACCAGCCGGCAAATCTATCAATTTATTATCGCAAACAATACTAAATTCTATTAAACTATTGTTTGAAACTGCAATCTTTTGTCCTACAACAACACTATCGCCAACACTTACACAAACAAAATCAAGTTTCGATAAATTGATTAAAACATTTCCATTTTCTATAACTAAATTGTATTTGCCTGAAACAAAATCTATTGATTTTACCCTTCCACTCACTGGGCTTATAACAATGCTATCACCAAGCCCTCTAACTTCTAAAACTTGTGGAGTGATATTTTTTACCACATAATTTTTAAACGGCTTTTCAACAATAAACACACCACTATCTTTTGATGAGTTAAATGAAAAATTGACAAATTTTATCTTCCCAAAATCATCTTCTTTTGGTGACCAATACATAACCACTCTTTTAACAAAAGATGCGATTGTTGAGTTTGCTAAACCAATATTAAGCATTGAAAGAGAAATTATAAAAACAAAAATAAAAGAAAAAATACTCAGTTTTCTCTTGCTAATAGACGGACTCACAATAGCTTTGGATTCTATATTCTTTACTCGACTAAATTTCATAGTAAAGTATATGATTAGATGATTTCAAATATTAAATAACATAACCAATTTGTTTTAATTGATTTGTTTTTGCAGTTATAGTGACTGAGCAAGAACCATCAGTCATCATTGTCAATGTTGTTTTTAAATTTTCCATTTTAAGTTCCATAAATTGAGAAAGAACCGAGAAAATTTCTATCTTTAATGTTTGTGAAATTAGTGCTGGACTTACCACCTTATCCATAAATATAATTTTTTTTGCATGATTTTTTGTTATCTCATTTTGTTTACTCATTCTATAGCCTCTTTAATTTTCTTTTAAAATATCCAAAAAATCCCTTATATTCGCTTATATAATCATATTCAATAAACTTATCTTCACAAACATTTTGAGCCAAAATTTTAAATGCCTCACAAAACCCACTATCTATATTTAAATTTTCAAACGATCCCACAATATTATAATTGTCACTTTCTGGTAAAATTCCAACCAGTTCTGTCATCAAAAGATTTTCAATATCTTTGTGATTAATCATTTCTCCACTTGCAACCAAGTCCCCTCTAATCCTATTAACAACAACTTTAATATTAGTTTTCGTTTGGTCAGATTTTAAAATACCCAGAACTTTGCTTGCATCTCTGATTGATGAAATATGGGGAGTAACAACAACAAATGCTTCACAGCATGGTTTGCTAGCTCTTAAAAATCCATCATCAATACCAGCAGGACTATCAACCAAAACAAAATCAAAAATGCTTGCAAGTTTATTTAAAATTTGAGAAAAACTAAACACTTCTTGCGTAATCTTTTTTGAGGCAGGCATTGTAAACAAATTATGCATTTTTTCATCTTTAACTATTGCTTGCTTAATTTGACACTTGCCTGCAATACAATCAGCCATGTCATAAACAACTTTGTCCTCAACGCCCATAATTAAGTCCAAATTGTTAAGACCCATGTCTCCATCAACAACACAAACACTGTAGTTTTTTGCAGCAAGAGTTTTAGAAAGCCCTGCAACAATTGTTGTTTTACCAACTCCTCCTTTTCCACTTGTAATTAGGATTTTTCTCCCCATATATCACCTCCTTTTTTTTAACATAATACAACTTATTTTTTCAATTTTATAGCATATAAAAAGGTGAATATGTCTTATTTTGCACTATTTTATATAAATAAAAAGAATAAACCTACCCAAAAATATTTGCCAAATTTGATATTTATTGTTTATAATATATTTGTAATATAAGGAGATGCTATGTCAAACGTTTATTTAGCGATAAAAATGGGATCAACCACAACAACCATATTCCGTCAAGGAGATGGTCTTGTTTTGAAAGAACCAAGTTTGATTGCAGTGGCTGGTTCTGGTGTAAAAAAAGAAATTCGAGCAATTGGATATGCTGCCGAAGAAATGCAAGGCAGAACAGCAAACGGAATAAGTGTTGTATCTCCAATTGTTGACGGAATTATTAATAATAGTGAACTTGCAACAATTATGCTTAGAGGGTTTATTAAAAAAGTTTGTCCTGACAGACTTTTTAAACCAAGCATAAGAGTTCTTTTGTGTGTTCCTCTTGGAGTAACACTTCAAGAGAAAAAAATATTCCAAAGGGTTTGCTACTCTGCTGGAATAACCGATGTAACCATAATGCCCGCAATTTTATGCAATGCAATTGGGCTTGACCTAGACATCGACAATAAATATGGAAAACTAATTGTTAATATTGGTGGTGGTTGCACAAACATTGCTGTCGTTGCCCAAAACACAATAATTAATGGAATAAGCTTAAATGTTGGTGGAAGAAAAATAAACTCTGCCATTGAGCAATATGTTAGAGAAAAATACAATGCTATCATAAGCAATGCAACAGCTGAAAAAATTAAGCAAGACGTTGCAAGTTTGATTGAAACATATGCTTCAACAACCGATTTTGAAGCACTTGATAGTAATACTAATGACACAAAACTTATTACCATTTCTAGCAGCGAAATATACCCTATTATGGAGTATTACTACAGTAAAATCTGCAACGCTATTGAAACTGTTGTTAATTCTTGTTCACCAGACATAATTAGTGATATTTATAAAGATGGTGGATATTTCAGTGGAAGCCAAATAACCTTCCCTGGCACAGAAAAATTCTTAAAACAAAAACTTGGCATGACAATTCATGTTAATGAAATTCAAAAAACAGATATTTGGGGCGCTGGAAAACTTATTGAAAACCCACTCTGGCTCAAAAAAATTGTTCTTGCAAACTAAAAAATACGAGGTTTTAACCTCGTATTTTTATTGTTTATTTTATAAAATTTCCAACTTTTTATGGAAGTTCTTTTCAAATTCTTTTTGATAATTAAGAGCTTGTCTAATTAAGTAATCTGCATTTGAAACAGTAACTGTTTTCATAATTACACTATCACCCAATATATCACAATTAATATCAACAACTTGAGCGTCTTTTGTTTTATCAAAACTTGAAGCAAGAGCAACAATAACGCCAAGTTTTTTTATTGCATCAAAATCTTCTTCACTAAACATTGATTTATATTTAACCCATTCAGTCAAAGAAATTTCGGCACCTTCTGCAAGACTTGCAACAAAAGCAGCAAGAACTTGTTCTCTGTGGTCTGCTCCAAAAATATCCAAGCCCAAAATAACATCATATGAATATTTTGAGAAATTGATATTGTTTATCCTTTTTCCAACATTATATAATACTGATGCAATTCTTAAAATTTTCACATAGCCTCTTGGAAGTTTGTGCAAAACTCTAAGTTGTTTAAATAAGAGTATTGACAAATTATAAACTTGCTCATTATGTTCCAAGTCAATTTGTTCAAGATCAACCAAATTGTTTGAAATTCCAAACCCTAAAACATCTGAAATTGGTTTTTCAAATGTTGTTGGAACAAATTCTGCAAGAATCAATCCTTCTGCAAATCCTCTTTCAACAATGTTAATTTGATTTCTTTTTGAAGCCTTAAATATGCCCATAATTATTGCAAGCGAAGCAACAAATATGTCTGCTCTTGGTTCATCAATACCTTTCAAACGTTTGCTTGCAGAAATATCCAATGTTTTAAGTTGTTCATAAATTTTTTCTGTGTCTTCAAAATTTGCAACAAAACAATCATCTTTATCAAGTGGATATTTAATAAATTTTCTTATCATCTTAGAAAGGTCAGTAAATCCCATTCCACTTCCAATCAAAGAAAATTCCTCTTCCATTTCACCAATCCAAGCAGCGTCAGAAAGTTGTGTTTCAATATATTTTTCCATTTTTTGGAAAGCTGTTTTAACACCAAGTTCTGCAATTGGATACATTCTAAGTAATGTTACCGGACCAAAGTGCATTGCAACAGAATTCACAACATTTCTTCTGTTATACTCAACCAAATGAAGTGAGTTTGAAGTGAGGCTTACAACTGTTCCTTTTGGCATATCATAAGTGTTGATAACACCCATATAAATATAGTTATTTTGCTCATTATCTGTAAGCATGGTAAATCTAAATCCACATGTTGCAAAAACTTCATCAAAAAAACTATATATATTTTTAGGTTTTGTATCTTCATCAAAATTCGCAATTGCAATTATCTTTTTTGTTTCATACATATCACAAATTTTTCTAAAGTCTTTAAATACTCTAATACAATCGTCAATTTGAGGTTTTTTCAAAAAATAATCTTCTTGTTCGAGCCCAAGATTAATTTGTTCAGTTTCTCTATCAAGAATTTCATAGGTATCTTGTTTTTTTGAACCTGCGATAATTAATTTGGCAGAATATGTGTCAATGAGTACTACTGCTATTTTTTCCAAAATAAAAATCTCCCTTTTTTGTTTATTAACTATAGCAATTATATCATACAATCTCAAATTTGTATATAATTAATTGTGAAAAAGTTTTATAATTTTTAATTTTTTTATAAAAAAATTAACATAAAAAAATCTACTTGCAAATAAGTAGATTTTTCAAATTATAATCTAGAAATTGTTCCGTTTGGACAAGCACCAATACATTTGTTGCAATGAATACATTTTTCTGGGTCAATAACAGGCTTTCCATCTTCTAGTGTTATAGCATCTGCAGGACAAACTTTTTGACACATCCCACAGCCTGTGCAACCAACTGTGCATTTGTTTTTTATTGCTACTTTTTCTTTAAAATTGCTACACAAAACATTTACAGATTGATTTGCAGGAATTCTTACGATAAGTTTGTTTGGACAAGCTTCTGTGCAAGCTCCGCAACCAGTACATTTTGTTCTATCAATTTCAGCAACGCCATTTTCATTAATGAATATTGCATTATATCTACATGCTCTAACACAATCTCCACAGCCTAAGCATGCATGATCACATGCCTTATGTCCACTATATAAGTTATCTTTTGTCCAACAATATTCTTGACCGATGTAGTCATATTTGTCTTTACAATTTTTTCCACCTTTGCAAAGCACACAAGCAATATAGTTACTGTTGTTTACGTAGCCTTTTTTAATAATCCTTTCTGCTTTAGACAAGTTTGCTTTTAAAATATATGGACATTCTGAAATATCTCTTTTTTCTTCTGCAACTTCTTTTGCAAATTGTTCACAGTTTCCACAACCACATTTTTCGCAATCTAGTTCTGGCAAAAGTGAGTGAATAAATCTTTCTTTGCTATCAAGTTTTTTTGATTTTAACACCACAAAACTAATTAGCAGTGTAAACCCAATAACTACTAACACAATAGCAAGTGCAATAACAATACTTAAAATAACTTCTGTTTGCATAATTTTCTCCTATTAAACACCAATTGAAACACTAATTGCATAAATAATCATGCAAATTATGCTCATGGTTATAATTGTGATAGGAATTGGTCTTGCATTCCTAGAAATCTTCTGGTTGTGAAGTCTTGCATATACGCAAGCAAAGAGCACGTTAACAATTATGTACCCACTAGAAATAAGTGCAGCTTCAGATATCATCATACCAAAAGATTGTTTAAAGTTAACAACAAACAATATACCAATGGTAACAGCCATGTTAACAACAAAACTATATGTTATATCGTAATAGTAATACATTTCCTTATTAAGAAGTTTAATAAGTTCCAGTATTCCAAAGTTTGCAATTCCCGCAAACAATACTATGATAACCAAGCCTAATTTTTCTAGGTTATACAAATCTAGAATGTATGTATAAAGTATTCCATATAGTGAGCAGCAAGACATAAGCACAATAAACATACAAACACTGTTGAGAATAATAAATCTAAAGCTCTTTTTGTTTGATTGAAGAGATAATGCTCCAAAACCATTTGTTAAAATTATGTTGCTTAAAAGCAGGAGAGTCAAAACAATAGCACCATTAATCATTGCTTTCTTCCTCCTCTTCTCTATGCTCTTTTATCGCTTTTTTCATCAATGTTCTTTTGATTTGAATCTTATATCTTTCAACTTGCAAATCAAATTTCATTCTTCTGTTTTCAGAAGCTTGATAAATAACATTAAATAGTATTGCAATTATTGCTACCATAAACAATTGGAAGAATAATTGATTTGCCCATTCAAATCCGGCAAAACCATTAATTATGGTAAACTCCCAAATTGTTCCTGCTGACAAAAATTCTATAATAGCAGAATAAATTGTTGTCATTAATATAAAGGCAATTGTTGACATAAACATATTTGAAAAATAATGTTTTGTTGTGAGCCTTGTTTCAAAATATGTTGGGACAATTGCAAGTGTTGCAACAGCCAAAATTGACCATTTTAAAATTTCTTGTTGACCAATCAAAAACTCTGTGCCAATAAGTTCAAATATGTATTCACCAACCACAACAAGTGCAGCAGCAAACAAAATAACTAAAAATGCACGCAAGTTTTTGTTAGCAATTTTCTCAGAAAGACTTATAAGGTTAATACAAAACAATGCAATACCTGCAGTTATCAAGCCAAGAAGTAGCCCTGCTTTTAAAGAAATTGTGTATTGACAAATACTGCAAAGAGCAAGTGCAACAACATATATAGGATTTATCGTGAATCTTGATTGTTCTTTAATCATGTTTTCTCACCCCTCTATGAAATACTGAAAATACTTTGTCAAGTGCAGGAGCAATAAAGTTGGCAACAAGTAATGCCAAAAATACCGCAGTTTCACCAAACACATTATGAGACATCATAAGTGCTGCAATGATACCAAACGAAAATGCGTAAATACATCTTGTGGTAAATCCATATGGTGATGTTGTTGGGTCACTTAGCATAAACACTGTAACAAATATAAACGAACCACTGCAAAGCATAGGAATTATGCTCTCATACCCCATTTGTGTCCATATGATAATAACAAATCCAACTGCAGCACACAAAACATTTTCCCATCTTATAACTTTGAACACTATCAAAATCACAGCAAAAAGCAAAATAAATGCAATGCAAGTTGTTCCAATTGCACCAGGAGTTTTTCCAAGCATCAATTCATTCAATGCAATGTTTGCACTATTGCCACTAAGTATTGAATTAAGCGCTGTTTCACCATTATATAAATCAAACGAGAACCCTGAAACCATAACACCAACAATTGACCTTGCAAGGGCTGATGGATTAAATATGTTGTTTCCAAGTCCACCAAACAAGTATTTACTAAACACAGCAATCACTGCTGCAATCATACCAACATACCAAGGCATATTAATTGGCATAACACACGCAAGAATCAATCCTGTTACAAAACAAGAATAGTCACTAATCCCTGGTTTAGCATTTTTTATTGACTGAATTCCAAACTCCAAAATCACACAAGTTAGTGTGCAAGTTAGAAGAACAATCAATGCTTTTATTCCATAAGCAAAAAATCCATAAGATAAGCAAGAAAGCGCAGCAATAGATACATACATAAACATATCATTTGCACTTGTTCTTGTTAATCTATGAGGTGCAGGAGAAACTAGATAAGACATTATTTATTTCCTCCTTTTTTAATTTTATCTTGAGTTGACGCAATTCTTTGAGCTAAGTATCTTCTTGATGGACAAACAAAACTGCAACATCCACAATTAATACAATCTTGAATTCCATATCTTGTTGCATCATATTGTTTTTGAGCAATACATAACTCATCAAGTTTATTAGGAAGCAAATTCATTGGACAAGCAGAAACGCACTTTCCACAATTTATACAGTCCATTTCTTTGCCTGTCACACTTTCTTTTGCACTTGCAAAAACAAGAGCATGCGATTCCATTCCACAACTTATATCAGTTGAATACAAACACACACCCGACATTATGCCACCATACACAATTTGATGAATATTTGCATCTTCTTTTTTTCCAACCATTTCCAAGATATAGTCAATACTTGTTCCGTTTTTAACAAAATAGTTTCCTTTTCTAATTATGTCTTGTCCAGAAACAGTAATGACTCTGTAGTCATTTGGCAGATTGTTTTCAACAGCATTGTAAAAACTATAACAAGTTATGGCATCTTCAACAAAAACTTTTCCTGTTTTTTCTTCAACAAAAGGATTCTTTTTGTTTTTAAATTTAGCCATAATCAAATTAACATCATCATATGGATATGTGTTTGGAATTTCACGAATTTCATATTTAAGTTGAGGTTGATTTTTCTTAATATACTTTTTCAAAGCTTTTTTTGCTTCAACTGCTCTACCAGTAAGCAAAAATACAATATTTCTGCTTGATAAAATGCTTGCAAAATATTGAGCACCTTGAACAACCTCTGCAGTGTGCTTTATTGTTAAAACTTCGTTTGAAGTGATGTATGGATCAGTATTGCTCAAAACAACATAAAGTGTATATTTCTTCTCAATCGAATTCAAAGAATACCTTAAATATGTTGGAGAACCACCATAATGTGCATCCACAATTCCACTAATTGCAAGTCTTTTCAAAAGTTCTCTTGGTGATTTGTCCACCATTTCAGGAAATTTGCGTTCAGTATTCTTTTTGTCATTTTTAATAACAACGTGCTTACAATTAATTCCATCTGGAGTAAATTTATCAATTATGCTCACAACTCTTCCACTTGTTGGACAATAAACAAAATATCCTTTTGATTCTGTTGGCTTTGCAAGAAGAGAACCTCTTTTTACCTCATCACCAACTTTAACTGTTATTTCAGTTTTATAGCCACTCGAGTGCATGGTTGGCACAACAAACATCTCTGGATCACGAATTTCAACAATATCGTTCCAGTTAGAATTGTCTTTGTTTTTTGGCAAATAAACACCACCAAACATGTTAACCACTAATTTCACCTGCCTTGATTATTATCTAAAATAATAATAACAAAAAATAAGTGCCATTGTAAAACAATTTTGACACCTATTTGATTTTTTATTATAAAAAATTTAATTTTTTTGCAATTTGAATTTCTTAATTTTGTCAACCAAAAGCTTTAAAAACTGAACAAAACCAAGAATAATCAAAAAAACTCCAAAAGATATTTTTAATAAATTATTGGAAGTTTTCAAAGAAAATATCGCTGCAACAATAGATACAGCACATGCAGGCACACTGATTAAAAGCAAATACTTAAACTTAAGCAGCTTTTTTCTTGCATAAATGATTGTGCAAATTAGCGCCATTGGCAAAAAAACTATCAAATTTATAAGTTGCGCAGTTTTTTGTTCAACAGATAACAGCACTGTTAAAATTGGTATTAAAAATGTTCCACCACCCATTCCCATACCGGCAAAAATTCCACTAACTAGCCCTGAAATTATAAAAAATATCAATTATTTTCGCTCCATTTTAATATATTTTGCGTTTTTTAATATATATTTTCAATATTTTGTAATAATTTTATATGATTTTTTGCAAATATTAAACTATCTGCTGATTTTACGCTTTAATTATCATCATAACTCCAGAAATTACCATAATTAAAGCAAACAAATATCCAATAAATTCGCTTTTGAATTTACACAATGCAAATGTTCCAATCACTCCACCAATTATTGTTCCCACACCCGTTTGAAGTAAAATTTGAAAATCAATTTGCTTATTAATTAAGTATGTGATAGCCGAAACAAGCGAAATTGGCAAAATTAACATAACAGCTGTGGCATGGCTTATTTTTTGTTCTTCCTTGTTGAGCAAAGTTAAAAGTGGAACAACAATCATTCCCCCACCTGCTCCCAAAAATCCATTAATAAAGCCAACAAATATTCCACCCAAAATAGTAAATATATTTTTTCTAAGTCGCTTTCTTTTGATTGTCATAGTCAAATTATTGACAAAATTCTTGCGATATATTATTGCTCTAT
>CAMOCH010000007.1 GCA_946610655.1 uncultured Clostridia bacterium | reverse complement strand
CGTTACTCACCCGTCCGCCGCTAAGCACCGAAAAGCAAGCTTTTTAGTGCTCCGTTCGACTTGCATGTCTTAAGCACGCCGCCAGCGTTCGTCCTGAGCCAGAATCAAACTCTTAAGTTTAAATCTAACTTTAGACAAAACTGACTGTATTGTAGTTTTGTGTAAATTGTTTGTTAAAAGAAATTAACGTTTATTCTTGAAATATCTTCAAGAAAAACCTTGTACAATTTTTACAAATAATATTCAATTGTCAAAGTACGTTTGCTGTCTTCCCTTTTGGGGTGACAACGCTAGTATAATATCACACAGTAAAATTAATGTCAACACTTTTTTTGAAAAATTTTAAAAATTTTGTAGAATTTTTTAGAAATTCAATTTTTTTTAAATTTTAACAATAAATTGTCACATATTTTGCTGTGCAAGCACTATTCTATCACAAAAAAAATAAAAATCAAGACTTAAATGAAAAAAAGTCAGATCTTCTTCTGACTTTTTATATTGATAGTATATTGATTAATAACGTAATATATTAATTATAGTAATGCACTATTACAAAAACCTATGAACTTTATCATCATCAATTTCTTCATCTCTTTTTACTCTTTTAAATCCAGTGATGACTGAATTTTTTGAAATGATTGCTCCTTGACTAACTTTCGAATGTCCTTTAACCATTGCTTTATCTTTAACAGTTGCATTGTCCATAACTTTTGCATTTCCTAAAACACTACTCTTTCCCTTAATTATTGCATAGTCCTTTATTTTTGCATTTCCACTAACAACTGCATAATCTGTTACTGTTGCAAAATCATCAATAACTGCATTTTCACAAACTTTGGCATATCTTTCAACTCTTGCTTTACCTTTTATAACTGCATTGTCACAAATAGTAGCATCTCCAGAAACCATCGCTTCCTCTGTTATTATTGCATTGCCATATATATTTGCATTGCCATTAACTATTGCTTTGCCATATATTTTTGCATGCTCATAAATATTAAGTTCTTCATTCATTGCATAAGAACCAATAATTTTTGCATTGTCAAAAATTTCAATATTTCCAAATAATCTTGTTTTCCCGGTTACTGTTGCATCACCATAAATTTTAGCATTATCTAAAACTGCAATAGTGCCACTATTTGAATAAATGCTGGCATTATCGTAAACCTGAGCATTTCCATAAATCCATACATTTCCAGAAATTACAGCTTCTCCATAAATACGTGCATTACCAAATATATTGGCTCCTTGTCTTACTTTTGCATTGCCAAACACGCATGCATCATCATAAACCCAAGCAGAGTCTAAAAGTTTTGTTGACAAATTTGACGTTGACTCAACAAAACCACCCTTTTGACCACAATAAATAACAATTGCATCATTGCAATAAATATCTTGTGAGGCAATAATTCTATAAACAGTGTGCTCGCACCCATTGTTATCAACAACAATTTTTGTTTCTTTACTTAAATAATATTTTGCATTTTCATCCATTATAATCACTTCCGCCCATATAGAATAACAAAAATTAAAATTATAGTCAATATTACAAAATAAAAAAAGTGCAATTTTTTTTGCACTTTTTTGTTTAATCCAAACCCATATTTGCTCTTGCTCGTTTTATTGTCTCTTTGGCAATCACTTTTGCTCGTTTTGAACCATCAGCAAGAATTTTTTCAACTTCATCATAATTATTAATATAATAGTTATATTTTTCTCTCATTGGAGAAAGAACACTATTCATAAGATTAAATAACTCTGCTTTTGCATCGGCCCAAGAAATACCTTTTTGATATTTTTCAGCCATTAAATCAGCTTGCTCATTGCTTGCGAACAATTTATATATTTTAAAAACTGTGCAATCTGTTGATTTTGGCTCTGCCGGCAGTGAACTATCTGTTTTTATTGCACTAACCCATTTTTTAAGTTCTTGCTCTGAACAAAATAAAGGAAGTGTGTTGCCGTAACTTTTGCTCATTTTTCTTCCATCTGCCCCATAAATTGTTGCAACGTCTTCTTGTATTAATTCTTCTGGAACAACAAATGTGTATCCATAACGTTTATTAAATGCTTTTGCAATATCTCTTGCCATTTCAACATGTTGCTTTTGGTCTAAACCAACAGGAACAAACTTTGTGTTAAAAAGCAAAATGTCCGCTGCCATTAAAATTGGATAATTGTATAGTCCCATATTAACAAGCGCATCAGGGTCATCACCATTTTCAAGAGATTTTTCAACCATAGCTTTGTATGCATGTGCTCTGTTCATTAAACCTTTGCTTGTTACATTTGAAAGAAGCCAGTTAAGTTCTGTTACTTCTTGAACTTGACTCTGTTTATAAAAAACAATCTTTTTTGGGTCTAACCCACAAGCGAGCCATGTGCAAGCAACTTCACGAGTGTATTGTTTTAATTGTTCTTTATCTTTTATTGCATTAAGTGCGTGATAGTCTGCAATAAAATAGTAACAATCGAGTTCTGGATTTTTCGATAAATTTATAGCTGGCTTAATTGCTCCAAAATAGTTTCCAATATGAGGAGTGCCAGTTGGCTTTATTCCTGTTAATGCTATTTTATTCATATTTTTATTGTCCTTATATATTTTTATGCGTAATTAATTTTTATTTTTTGATTATTTTTTCAATAACTGCTCCACCCAAGCAATACTCAGCTTCTTCTGGGCTTTTCGCCCACGCATTTTTGCTTCCATACAAAACAACATATTGTCCTGGTGTTACTGCTCTTTGCTTGTTGTAAAAACTTACGGTTATTGTGTTATCATCATTAATAACAACATGAACTTTTTGGTCTGCTTGACGATATCTAAATTTTGCATAGCAGTCAAATTCTTTAAGTTCAGGTTTTACTGGTATCCAATTAAACTTACCAGAAACAAGTCCATCACTTAAAAGTTCATCACCTTCGCCCTCTATAACATACAAAATATTATTTTTCAAATCTTTTTCAACAACAAACCAGCTCTCTCCTGTTTGCCCATGTCCACCACCAATGCCAAGGCCTCTTCTTTGACCAAGTGTGTAATACATAAGTCCATCATGAGTGCCAACCTTGTTGCCAGTTCTTTTATCAATTATATCACCTTTTTGCGCCGGCAAATATGTTGATAAGAACTTTTTGAAATTTCTTTCTCCAATAAAGCAAATGCCTGTGCTATCTTTCTTTTTTGCTGTGGCCAAATCATACTCTTCGGCAATCTTTCTGATTTCTGGTTTTTCCATATTTCCAATTGGGAACATTGCCATAGACAATTGTTTTTGGTTAAGTTGATTTAAAAAATATGTCTGATCTTTATTTTGGTCAAGCGCCTTTTTTAAATAAAACTTGCCATCGTCTTCTTCAACATTTGCATAGTGCCCTGTTGCAACTTTTTTTGCGCCAAGTTTTTTTGCCATATTGAGAAATGGACCAAATTTTATTTCCCTGTTGCAAAGAACATCAGGGTTTGGAGTTCTTCCTGCTTTGTATTCTCTCAAAAATTCAGAAAAAACATTGTCCATATATTCTTTTGCATAATTTACAGAATAGTAAGGAATACGTATTGCGCCAGCAACACGCTTAACATCTGCATAGTCGTCTGCAGATGTGCAAACACCATTTGGGTCGGTTTCTTCCCAGTTGTTCATATAAACACCAATAACATCATAGCCTTGCTGTTTAAGTAGTAGTGCCACAACTGATGAATCAACTCCGCCACTCATTCCAACTACAACTGTTTCTTTCATTTTATTTCTTCTTTATTTTGATTTTTTTACCTTTTTTATTATTATTTTTTACATTTTTATTATTTTTTGTTGGTTTGTTTTCAATTTTTTGCTCATTTATTTCAGCATTTTGAGTTTCTTCTATAGCTTGCACATCATCTTTTTGCTCGTTTGCAGCTTTCTCTTGCTCTGCTTTTCTTTGAGCTTTTTCTTCTTTTCTCTCTTGTGCATTTCTTTTAATCGAATGACAAACTCTCACTATCCACAATCTTTTGTATTCATCTTTATCTACATATTTATATCCAAGTTTTGCACGAGTTTCTGTGTTTAAACCATCTATAAATCTCCATTTAGATAATCTATATGAAAATGTGTTGGTTATTAAGTTTATCAAGTCCATAAGCCAAATAAATATGGCAATAAACAAAAATAGTCCACCAATTGAAACTTGAATCATTCTTGTTGCTGGGTTAACGGCAATAAATGCACCAAAGAAGAATGAGAACAAACTTACAAAACCCTTCTTTCGGTTTCTAACATAAAAGTTATGTGCACCCATCCAACCAAACAAAACACACAAAATTAATGTTACTGTTTTGCTAAATACTTCTGGTTTATATTGACTTGCTTTATTTACTTGTTTTTTAACTTTTCTTCTGGCAAGCAACAAATCTGCCCATTTATAAATTTCCCACCACTTTATCTTTGGTCTTTTATATTCTCCACGGGCTTTCTTTGCAGAATAGTTGTATGTTTCTGGAAGATATGAAACATCGCTAGTATCAACCTCATACTCTCCATTTTCTTGAACTATAACATCAGATTTATTCTTTTTCTTGTTCTTTTCTCTCCAAGATCTAACTGAACTATCATTTGTTTTTGCAACCAAACTTTCATAAGGAATAGAATCCATAATTTCTTTATCTGTTATGCGTTTTTTCTTTTGTTTAGCAGGTTTTTCTTTTACTGGTTTATTTTCTTCAGAATACTCTTCTTCCCCATGTTTCTCTTTTTGAGTGGTTTCCCCTTTATAATATTTAGTTGGGCGACCACAATAAGGACAAAGCTCTGGTTTTCCAGAGTAACTTTCAAAACAATTATTACAAATGTGAGTATTAAACATACATACAATCCTCTAATATAATAATAGCACAGAAAAATCTCATTTGCAAACTATATCATAAAAAAATAAAAAGGCAAACTTTTTTGCCTTTTTGTTTTTATTTGTGGTCAACATTATACATATGTTCAATCAAATCAAGAACTTTGCAGCTATAACCCCACTCGTTGTCATACCATGCAACAAGTTTAACAAACGTTGGGTTTAGCATAATGCCTGCACTTGCATCAAACACACATGTGTTAACTTCGCCAATAATATCTTGTGAAACAATTGCATCTTCGGTGTAAGCAATAATATTTTTATAGTCTTTTTGACTAGCTTTTTTGAACACTTTGCAAATCTCTTCATAAGTTGTTGGTCTTTCAAGTTTGCAAGTTAAGTCAACAACACTTGCATCAACGGTTGGAACTCTAAAGCTCATGCCTGTTAATTTGCCCTTGAGTGATGGAATAACTTCTCCCACTGCTTTTGCTGCACCTGTTGAGCTTGGAATAATGTTAACCATTGCACTTCTTCCACCACGCCAATCTTTTTTGCTGCTGCCATCAACAGTAAGTTGACTTGCAGTTGTTGCGTGAATTGTGCTCATAAGTCCTTCAGCAATTCCAAAATTTTCATGAAGCACTTTTGCAAGAGGCGCCAAGCAGTTTGTTGTGCAACTTGCATTTGAAACAACGTCCATGTTCTTTTTGTATTCTTTATGGTTAACTCCATAAACAAACATTGGAGTGCCTTTACCTGGAGCTGTTATAATAACCTTTTTTGCTCCACCAGCAAAATGGCGACTTGCATCCTCAAGTTTTGTAAATTTTCCGGTTGCTTCGGCAATATATTCTGCACCAGCACCTTTCCAATCAATATTTTCTGGGTTCATTTCAGCAAAAAATCTAATTCTTTTGCCATTAACCACCAAATAATTTCCGTCAACAGAAATATCTGCATTAAATGCTCCGTGAACAGAGTCGTATTTTGTCATATATGCGGCATAATTTATGTCTAGAAAAGGATCATTGATTGCAACAACATCAATATTAGTGTTATTTGTTATTGATGCTCTCAAAAGCAAACTACCAATTCTTCCATAGCCATTAATACCAACTTTAACTTTTCCCATAATCTTCTCCTTTATACATAACTTTATTTTATATAATTATTTTCAAATTTGCAAACAAAATAAGCAAAAATAAAAAAAATGTAGGCATTTTTTGCCTACATTTATCGTTATTTAATACCATGTTTGTTTCTGAACTCAACTTGTTTTGATGCTATATTATAGTTATTATTAAATTTGTCTCTATTTTCATCTGAATTTTTAGAGGCTTGTTGTTCTTGATAGAAATATTTAGCTTTTGAAACAGCGCCATCTTCTGAATTTGTTTGTTGCAAATAATTATTATAACCACTCTTATCAACTGCTGAATATTCTTGAGCCTTTTCATCAACTGCATATTGAGATATTTCTCTATTATGCTTAAACTCAGTCTCATCATGCTTACCACTTTCAGCATTGGTTTTTCTTTCTGCATAATACATAGCCCTATTTCTGTCGTTATCTTCTTTACCGTTTAGCCAAGTGTTATAACTATCACTTTCAACATCTGCAAATGCTCTTATATTATCATTATGACCATTTTTTAAATAAGCATAAGATTTTGCAAAATTGTATTTCTTTGTAAACTGATCATGCTTTCCTTCGCCTCTATCCATCATTTGGTCAACATAGAAATTAACTTGACTTTCAATAGAATCTTTTATGTTGTTTTTCTTTAAATAATCTTGATATTCATTTCCACTAACACCAATATATTCTTTAATAATATCTCCTTGATTACCTTTTGCGTTAGATTTAATATCACCAATATATCTTTCTTTCATAAGTCTGCTTTGAACTTCATCACCAGACCATTCTTGTTTTACTGGTTTTGCCTGTTGTCTAGTTAAAAGATCTTTCAAATTACTTCCAACTTTTTCAGAGACTTCTTCTGTTTCTTCTGCAGTTTGTTCTTCTGTTGATTGACTTTCTACCACTTCAGCACTTTCATCGGCATCATTTGAAGATTCTTCTGTTTCTTCTACAGCACTATCTTCCACAGTTTGATCTTCTACTGCAGTGCCATTATCAGTTTCTTGGGTGTCATCAGCATCATGAGATTCTTCATCACCCTTCTTGTCATCAGCAGTATTTTCTTTTGGTTCTTCCTCCTCTTCTTTCTCATGAGACTCTTCTTCTGTATTTTTTGGAGCTTCGCCTTCTCCGGTTGCGTCGTTTGATTTTTCTTCAGAAGATTCTTCACCTTCTTTAGCTTCGCCACCTTCTTCTGCAGGAGCTTCTCCCTCTGCATTTTCTGGTGCAGCAGCATTATTTTCTTTTTGTGCTTCTTGGCTTTCATTTGCAGAGTTATCACCAGCACCTTCGGCCCCTAACGCACCAGAACCACCTTCTCCGCCACCATTTCCTCCATCAGTTGGAGTTGTTGGTGTATCATCTTTTGGTGCTTCATCACCAGATTTATCTCCACCACTCATTGCATTTGCAAAATCTTGTTTTGCTTTATCTTCAGCAGCTTGATTATTTTCTGCAGCAACTTTACGTTTAATATTTTGAACGTGGTCTTTATATATTGCTGAACCAGGAACCCAATCTGCAGATTCTTTAATTTTATCCATCAAAGCTTTGCCTGTTATTACGTTTGCAGCTTTAGCATAAATCCCTTTGTCCCCAAAAGTTTCTGAAATTACTTTTTCACCTTGAGCAATTACTTCATTTTCTTCTTTTCCATTTCCAGTAACAAATGGTTGAACAATTTTTGGAATTTCAAAAATGAAATACATTCCAACAAGAACAAATAACATTTGAACCAAGAAATTTATTGTTCCACTAGATAAATCTCTCATCCAAACGAATGGTAAATCGCCAAAATCTGATGGTTTAAACAAATTGATGTTTTGAGAAAGTGGAATCAACAATAATCCCAGGTTTATTCCAACCACTAAGCCATACATTGACACAACTTTGCCAATCATCTGTTTTACCCATTTACCAAATGAACTGGTTCCTTTGAGTGGAATTGTTGCAACTGCTGCCGGATACAAAATGTATAAGAACATTATATCAACAAATCTCTTTAAAGCACCAAACACAGCAGCTAACACTTTTCTTCCAACAAGCACAATTGCAAACACCAAAATAACAATATTTATTCTGGTTGTTTTGTAAAATTGGTCAACTTTAACATCTTTATCCGAGAATAAGTAATCTATTGAATACCCAACATCTACGCTATTATTGTCTCCACCAATAGTTATTTTGCTTTCACTCTTTAAAAATAGATGCATAAAGTCTATATCAAAATAGATATATGGCAAAAAGTCATGAACGTCAATACCAGTAACAAATTTAATTGCCCCAGTAATAATTGCTGTTGTTGGATGTTCTGTTGCACCTTCTGGCATTTCATATGAAATTCTTGGGAAAAGGTTTGAGAATGTTGGAACATTTACTTTATCTCTGTAATAAACAATAGCCCCATTCTCTTTTCTTATTGCTGTTGGATAATCTGTGTCAAACACACCCTTCATAACAACAATATTATTTTCACCACCTAAATAATCTGAGGTGAACCCATGTGCATTTTGATGAATTGGTCTATAAAATAGTTGAGAATTTCCATTTGCATCTGTGTAGTAATCTTGAACGCACGCAATAAATACTGCTCCTTTTGATTCATCATACGCACCTTTTTTGCTTTCATATCTTAAAGCATTCTTTCCATCGTTATAATTAACTTCAAAAACATAAGCATTCTTATCATTATCAAGAGTTATGCCTGTTTCATAATTTGCTGCAAGACAGCTTTCGTATGCTTCTTCGGCAGTTTTTAAATATATTTTTGTTCTTGTTTTTAATTGATAATCAACAAGGTCTGCATTAACGTAATATTCATATTTATAAGTTCTAATGCCTGCATCATAAAGCAAGTTATAATAAGTTAATGTTTGGGTACTTCCTTCTTCATAATCATCTGCACCATAGAATCTTTGCAGTGTATCAATTTCGTCCATGTCAAAGAATTCATCAAAATAGAACATAGAGAATGTTGCAAGACCCTGGGTGAATTCAGATGCTTGCTTTAGTTCTTTAACATTTTCTGCTAAATCACTTGTTTTAACATCTGTATCATAATCCATAACAGCATTCAATGCATCTTGATTCATTTGATTAAAGCTATATGTGATTGGAATTTTTTTATTATTTTTTGCGTAAATCCTATATTTATTTGCATCATATGTGGACATCAAATAAATTTGCGTTCCAATGCTTATATCTGCTCCACCTGTAGTTGCTCTATACAATGTTTGAATAATGCCATTTGAAAGAATTATTGAACCAATCAACACAATTGGCACCAAAATTATAAGTGCAAATGATTGCAATATGCTTTTGATAATGCCTGATTTGTCATTTTTAATTTCGCCAGTGCTCTTAAGGTCTTGCACTGCTGAATATTCACTTTTAATTATTGCAATAATTCCAAACAGCAAAATAAGGACGACAGCTATTGCAACAATATTTCTCATTATTGTGGCAATACCTTTTGAGGTTATAAATTGCAGCACAATATCATTTTTTTCAACATTTTCTAAGCTTGAAAAATCAGTATTTATGCCACAAAGTTGTCTAACCACCACAAACAAAAAGTCAATAACCGAAAGCACCCATGTGCAAACAGTATGAATTATCATTACAACAACTTCATATGCCCTAACAACAGCTGTAAAGATATTTTCTTTTAATATTTGCCAAAGAACTTCCCAGAAACTTTTGTTAACAAGGCTAGCAGAAAGCTCTAGCTTTGACGAAATATTCATGGCAATGTTTGCAAAATTCATAGTTTTCCACTAACCTCCTTAATTTTTATTTTTTATTTTTTCTGTTTTTATATTGTTTTTTCCAGTCTTCAGGAATAAGTTTTGAAACTTTTCCCTGTGCAGATTCTGCTTTATCTTTTAAACCTTTATCTTCACCCATTTGATTTATGTAGGCAGATGTCGCAGAAATTCTCTTTTCATCTCTTATCGCTTTTTTGTTATCTTCTGCTTTTTTGATTGATTCATAATATGAACCAGTTATCTTTTTGGCTTGGTCTTTAGAAACACCTTTTGCTTTAAGAGCATATTCTGCACCTTTTGAAACAACTTTTGCACCAACTTTTTTAATTGCGCCTGTTGCATCCTTAATTGCATTAACGCCTGCAACATCTTTTAAACTTTCTTTTGCATAATTTACAGTGTTAACAAGTTTTTGTCCGTTCACAGAATTCTTAACGTCGTTAAGCATACTCTTAACATTACCTTGGACTTCTGCACCTTTTGCAATACCATCTTCTTGGCCCAAAATATCAGCAATGATTTTTGGAGCTTCGGTGATTAAGTATGCTGAGCAAATAATAAGAATTACTTTGAGAACATCATTGATAAATGTAACACTAAAGTTTTTAAATACTGGTATATTTTGGAATGCTGTGTTATCTGAGAACACATTCATATTTTCTTTTATGTATGGCACAAGAATAAAGAATACTTGGAATGCAAATATATACGAGAATACCGAGATAGTCTTCTTTATTATGTTATCCCACCACTGTGTGAAATATGGCGAATCTTCCGAGTTGTTACCTTTGTTATCAGTAACATCTTTGCCAAGAGCAAGCGTTGAGAACATAACTGGACTCATTACATAGTAAAGAGTTATATCCAAAACTCTTCCAAACACACCAAATAATGCTTTTATCATTATTGGCATCAATGCAATAATTGCGATAAATAATGTGAAATAATCAATATCTCTAACGTTATAGTAGTATCTTATTTCAACATTTCCAAGACCTTCAAATGAATAGTCCATTGTAACAGCGTTTGTTTCTAGTGATCTTGAAAATTCATCGACACCAAATGGCAAGCTTACATTTGCATTGATTGAAAGTCTTGGAATCATTTCACATGCTCTTTCAACCAAAGATTTACCAGTGAACCATCTTGTTACATTGTTAACCATGGTTGCAACAAAACCAAGCCCTTGAGACATTTCTTCTGCATTTAAGAAATATTGTTCCAATCCAAGTTCACTTGTATTTCTAACAACCAAATTGCTTCTATAATATTGAATTGTACCATTAACCTCTTTTATGGCTGTTGGCAAACCTTCATCTGTAACAATACCCTTTGCAATAATTGGGAATGCCACACGAGTGTTGTTTTGATTATAGTTTTCAATATCTAATCTTGATTCTGCTTTGTAGTATGTTGTTACGGCTGTTGAAAATTTGTATGCATCTTTCCAAGCTACGTATTCATTTGCATATTCGCTTGTGTTTGTGCCATTATTAACATCTTGTTCACTTAAGTTTGTCATCAAAAATGGAACATATAAACCAGTGTTATTATCGTATGTGCAAATAATGAAATAATCTCCATTATTTTCATCATAACCAACTTCATCATAAACATGTTGATAAGACAAATTGATAAGATTTTCATCTGACAAATCTTCAATTCCTGCAAGTCTTAAAACAATGCTCTTTGTCATTACATCTGTTTCATAAACCACACTCGTTCCATCAGTGCTAACTTTAAAATCTGAGCAGAACAAATTGAATAGTGCAATAAATCTAATTGAATCTTGTTCTTCAGTGAAGCCTGTTGAGGTTTGATAATTTATGATAGAATCACGCATTTCATATCTAAGCTCTTTCATTGTTAATTGAGAATAATCAGTGCCCTCTTTGGCTCCAATTATGTTGGTTAATGCTTCATTAAGATTTTCTATAGCATAAGATTTAGTAATTCCAAGTGCTTCGCCATAATTATCTTTAATGAAATTATACATTGCATTAAGTTTAACTTCGTCCAAATCTTTTAATGATGTTGAAGCAGCTTTGTTTAGGTTTGCATAAGATGACATATTTTGCAAATTGCTCATGTAGTATGATTGAAGAGTTATAGTTGCAAGGTTGTTAAAGAATTTGTTTAATGTTTTAAATTCTGCTTGACCATCTTCTGGCAAATCTTCATCATAATCAATATCCAAAAATCCTTTTGAAGTGTTAGTTACATATGCTGTTTCAAAACCAATCTTAGACAAATATCTTCCACCAACAATATACTCTGTTAACATTGCTGTTGGCATGGTTAATTTAAGTTCATATGAATGATTGTTTACAATAACATTAAAGTTTTTGGCAACCATTTCGGTTGTTACCATTCTGTTAGAAAGTGTGATAAAGTATTTAGTAAGTCCATCAAGAATTTTTTGACTTGAAAATACTGATTGCACATCTTGAACATATCTTTTCAGTGTTGCAATAATTGTTTCATAATAAGTTTGATTTTCACCAAAATCTCTCTTTTCTCCAGCATCATCATACTCTATTGATTTAATATATTCATTTAAATCACTAACATAAGCGCTCAAATTATCAATTTGTGCTTTATATTTGTTCAAATCATCAGAAACGCCTTTAAATTCAAAATAATAAGCAAAAAGTGCACCACCTGAAATCTCTAATCCTGTTTCTGTATTAATGTATAAATCATGAATACTTTTATCTACTTTGTCTATTTCAACACCATCAATACTAAGATCAAAAATATCATTTGTAAAATAGCCTGCTAAGCCTACTGTTGGATTAAGTCCTTCTTCTATGTTATTGCATGCGTTTTCAAATTTACTAACATATGAGTCATAACTATTGACATATGAAGTATAACCACCTTCAAGAACATAATTAGAAAGAATAATTCCTTGTCTGCCTATTTCACCACAAACATATTTTTTCATTGTGATAAGATATTGTGGCCAAGAACCATTTGATTCACTTGTTACACCTTGTCTTTTCAAAATATTAACTGCATTGTGGTAGTTTGTGATAATTCCAGATAAATTTTGTGAATCATCAATAACACTCGACCAACCCTTATCGTCAAGAGCATTTACAATTGTTGAATAATATCCAGCAAGTTCTGTGCCTGATTCATTTGAGCCAAGCAATATTGCTTTTGAAACATTGTTAATAGCTTGTTCAAGGTCGTCATATCCTTCCATTTGTTTATATGAATGGTATCTTGAGTCTATAGATAATGTGTATGAGCTGCTATCATAGCCAAGAGCTGCAACGTCATCAAATGTTATAACATCTTCTCCACTCTCTTTAAGAGCAATAAGAACTTTATCAACTCTGTAACCATTAACAACTTTATTAGCAGCTATTTCATCAATAATAAACTCAGCAAAAGTCTTGTATGTTTCATAACCTACATTATAAATAGCATTAACCAAGTCTTCTGGCAAGCTTTCTTTTGAAGGTGCAACATCATATTTTGACTGCAAATATTGTGAGAATGTTTGACTTTCTTCTTCATCGTCAAAATAATTTGTCCAATCAATGTCAAAAGTTTCCAAATTTAACATATATTTAATCTTGCCATTTTCACCATCGGCAGAATAAATATCATCTTGGAAATATTCTAATATTACATTGTTAACAAATTCATCCATATCTTGGTCTGGATTCGCAACTGAAATGTTGTAGTTAAACAAATACATTCCAATCAAACTCTTTGCAATATTCAAGAAAAATTGTGCACTATCTGAGCTGAGCAAAATACTTGCCAAATATGCCTTGTATGTGTATAGTTGAATACTTTCAATTTCACCAACTTTCATTTGTTGGTTTTCACCAGCCATTATTCTTTCAAGAAGTGGCTCAAACAATAGATTGAATGTATCAACAAAGCAGTTGATTGATGTTTTTACTGTTTCATAATACTCTTCTCCAAGAAGAGACAACATTAATGCTTTAATTTCGTTATCAGTATATTTGCTCTTAAAGATGTAATTACCAAGGTTGGCATCGTTGCTTTCAGCAATTTCACCAAGGAATATTTCTGAGAAAATGAGACCTTGTGGAGTAATGAGCGAAGTATCAAAGCTTGCAACATATTTTCCGTCAACAACATCAACATTTGAGCTGAATGCAGAAAGCCATTCACCAGTTGTTACCAACTGATTCAAGTTTAAATTTCTATAGATTGTTTGTAAATCATTCGTAAGTTTAACTGGGAAGCTAACACTTTTTGTGTTTTTAACAGCTTTAACTCTGTCAACTTCTCTCATTATGCCATTAATGTCAGGGAATCCATACTTGATTGTTTCTTCGCCATCAACAGTTGCTGTGTATTCATTACCCTTAACATTAACATATAAATCTTTCATTGGATTTGTTACAGCTTCTGAGCCATCTGCCAAATATGTTGTTGAACAGTATCCATGATTTGGAATTTTTACACCAAGTTCTGTGCCATTTGTCGCGTTATATGTGTCTAGACTATAAAACATTGTTTGAGGGGCTCCAGAAACATCAATTTTATAAACAGGATCGCCATAATCATCAACAACAACTTCCCCATTTTCATACATTATAGCAACTTTATAATAGTTTCCATTTAAGATAACGCAAAGTTCACCATCAAAATTTCCATTTCCAACATTAAGATTCTCATATTTTCCGGTGTATGAACGATAAAATTGTGGATAAACAGTATATAAATCAACATCAACTCCGTTGATTAAGTCTGCTATTGAGTATTCACCAAGGCTGTTATTATATTGATATCTATAAAACTCATAAAGCAAAACCTTATCTGTAGCATTCCAAAATTCATTGTCATAATCAGAAGACAATTTTAATCTTACTTTATTTGTTTTCCATTGAATTTGGTTAATTGAACCTTCAACTTTCTCTATTGTTTTAAAGATTTCACCAGAATCTGCAATAATATTGCCAGTTTCATCATCTTTTTTATCTAAAGAAAGTAATGTTCCAAGAGTTGTAAGTGCATCTTGAATTGGAGAAGTTAATTCTCTTTCTTTTATAACATAATCAACTGTGTAAGTTGCATTATCGCCCTTTTCAGAAGCATCCAAGGAATATACCTTGTTTGCATCACGATAAGTTATTCTAAGTGTTTGATTTGCTTTATCAAAAACTGTAGAATCAACATATTTCCAGTCTATATCTTCTGAACCGATATATTTATAATAGAACGTGAGCCCATTTTGAAGAGCATAATCCATAAAATCAGCCATAACATAGTATTGCTCTGCTGTGCACACAAAATTTTCAAATTCATTATATGATTTTGCGTTTCTTAAAGATTTAGTGTTGTCGTTTGAAGTATATTGAAGAGAATTTGCAAAGCTTTCGTAATCACTGTTTGCAAACATATTATAATATCTTCTACCTCTTGCTTGGAAGTTTGTATAAACTTCTGCAAGTTCTTCAGTTGTATATCTGCTCAATGCCACTTTATTGTTATATGGGTCATCAAAATTAATAACAATTGGAACTCTTTGATTGTTATTTGCATACTTACGATAGTTATTTGCCCCATATGCAGCAGTGCTGATTACTTGTCCACCAATTGTGGCAGAAACATCATTAGAAAGAGCTCTTGCAAAGCTTGATGCAACAGCATTTGTTAAAATGACTATTACTAAGAAGACAATTGGAAAAATAACCATTCCAAACATAGATCTAAGTGCTCTTGCAACAACTCTTTTTGCATTATATTCTGAGTTGTTTACTGCTCTTGCATACTCTCCCCTAATTATTGCATAAATTGAGAACAATATAACAAGCACAGCAGCAACTGCAAGCATGCTTCTAAGCACGCGCAAAACTGTGTCATTTGACAAAAACCTAATAATTGGGTTATTTGGGTCGTAACCATTATAAGATGAACTGTCAAGATTGACACCAATAAATTTGTAAACGATAAATTGTATTAAATCTATAAACCCAAGTGCAAATTTGCCAACAGCGAGCAAAATTTCACCCAAAAAGTTGAGTATGTAATTAAGAAATACTGACCAAACTGCATTTGAGTTTGTTGTTTCAACAACGTTATCAATAGCGTCGTTTAAAAGCACAGATGAAACTCCACTACCAGTGGTAGCGGCAAATAGCGATGTGATTTTTGATGCTATTGCAAAGTTCATCTGTTACTCCTTATTAATTTTAAATTAATTTTCTTCTTTTTTGGTCTTTTTTTCAGGATTTCTTTCTTTTTCAAACAATGCTTGAACACGTTTGTCGACCAATATATCAATATTTGTTCTGCTATATGGTCCTGTCATCAAGAATGCTTTACCACGAGGGTTAGCAACAATTGTATCTTGCTCTTTTTCATTAATTTGACCAGCTTTTTCATAAAGTTGAACAAGGTCATTAATATCATGTGGAGCAAGTGAAAAAATAAGTGAATATTGACTTGCGTTAATAATTGCAGTTGATTTTCTTGCAATATCTGGTGTTCCTGTGAAGTCTTTAAGGTTTTGAGTAATAACAATTTGCATTCCTTCATATTTACGAATACGTTTTGCTAACTGATACATAAAGTCAAGAGCAACGTCTTTTTTAGGATCAATAAATACGTGTGCTTCGTCGATAACAACAATTATTCTACGCTTTGTGTTATATTTTGCGTTATAGTCCTTATTTCCGATAATTTCGTTGTTAAGCCAACGCATGATAACCATCATTTGCGCGTTTGCAATATCATTATTGCTGTTTGCAAGAAGTGTTTGGAAGTTGAACACAATAAAGTTTTCTTCACTGGTGATGGTTGAATAACCATTCCAAAGCATGCTATTTCTTCCACCTTCAGCAAATTTGTTTAAATAAACTTTAATAATTCTAAGGTTATTTCTCTGATATTCATCTTTTGCTTTTTCGTGTTGTTCAGAAACATAGTTATACAAGTCTTGCATTATTGGGAACTGATCTGGACGAAGTTTATCAATTTCGGTTTTATCATTAATACCAAATTTTTCATAAAGCTCTTTAATACATTGGTTCAATATCTCAAGAGCATCCATGGTAATTCCGTCCAAAATCATCTTAAAGAATGATTCCAAAAATTGCAAGTGGCTTGAAAGTGATACGTTTTGACCACTTTCAGATTCGTCATCAAGCTGTGTTACAACTTGAAGTGGGTTAATTCTTCCCTCTTTCGCACTACCAACATCAATAACTTTTCCGTTAAGGTTATGTGCAAGCACGTCATATTCTCTTTCTGGGTCGAGAATAAAGATTTTACTGTTATCTGAAGCAAGGTTTGCCAAAATTGCTTTTGTTGCAAAGCTTTTTCCTGAACCAGATTTTCCAAGAACAACCATGTTTGAGTTGATACGCTCTTTATCTCTTTGGAAGAAATCCAAAAATACAGGTTCTTGGTTCATTCCAAGATAGAAACCTTTTTTATCTTGAACAGCATCTGAAACAAATGGGAACATTGCAGCCAAGCTGGTGCTATTTATTCCTCTTTCATATTTATGAATGCTTGATCTTTTGCTTACGTTTGCACTAATAAATGCATTAAGTTGCAAACCGAACAAGTCTGAACGCTTAAATCCTGAACGCATAAGTTGAGTTTTCAAAAGTTTTTTCTGCTCTTCTTCAACGGTGATATATATATTTGTGTCAAAAAGCATTTCATTACCTTGTTTAATTGCAGCCATAAGCTCTTTAAGTGTTTCAAGGTGAGTTTCTTTTTCAAGTTCAACACTGGCACGCGCACGCTTGCTTGCCTGAACTTCCATTTCCATAATAGAACGGTCAAGTCTTCTTTCTGCATCGTCTTGAGGAACAGGATTAAACTTAACGCAAATTCTTGTTCCTGGAACACTAAAGAAATTTCTACCCCAAGCATTTGGAACAGAAAGTGGATAATCTGCAACTGCAACAGTTGTGAAAGATTTGCCATTAATATATGTTTTGCTAACACCAAATTTAACAGATTCTGGCATAATCCAGTTTAAAAGGTCTTTTGGTTCAATATCTTCAACTTCTCTTTCATCAAAAGAACTATCATAATAGTTTTTAAGGAAAATTGCAGTTTGTTTTCTATCAAGTATTTTACATTCAACAACGTTGTTTGTTTGACCTTCGATTGTGTTAACAACAAAGTTAATTGTTGAAAGCAAGTTTTTAATAGATTTACTATATATAGCAATATACATGTGGTCTTTCATAATTGGAAAGTCCGCATCAACGTTCATTGCGTCATATGCAGCAATACGAGAATCAATAATTTCAATTCTTGGTTCTGCTTCTTCAGGCTTGGTTACACCATTTTTAACGTTAGCAACAACGGCATCACGTTTATCACATTCGTTATATATATAGTTATCCAAAACAAGTGGACGACTAAATTTATAAATAGCCGCAGTTTGCTCACTAGAAAGAGATTTAAGTGCGTTGTCTATAGCAGAAATGTATGCGTCTTGACGAGCAACAGAAAGCATATAAAATTCAATGCTTTTAATTTCTATTGCAGCACCATAATATTCTTTATAGTCTATAATACCAATTTTTCTCTTTTCGTCATAGTCTTGTTCAAGAATTCCTTCGTATGGAAGAAGTGCAGCAACACTAGATTTGCTACCATTAGAAATTTTTCTAAAGTTCTTAACACCAAACATAAACCTAAAGCCATCTGCAGCAGCATTATACAGTCTTGTGTCTGGCGAAACCTCCATAAATAGAATTACCGTTACAACCAACACAACAATTGCAATTGCTGCTTTTGTTCCTATTGGCATAATGTTGTTTAAAAGAACAAGAGCAATAATAACAAGAGCAACAAGAAAGATTAATATATCAACTATATTAAAGTTCTTGAAAAATTGCGTTTTTACTTTTGTCTTTTTTGGTATTAACCTTGCCATTTTAATCTCCTTTTATCTTTTTTTATTGGTTGATAAATCCAAATTATCCCTGCCACCACGCTCTGTGGTGGCAAGAATTAAATTTTAGTCTTTTCCACTAGCCCCTTCACCAAATGAATTTGATGTTTTGGTTGCTTGTGCAAGAGCGTTTTTGCTCTTTGAGTTTTTAAGTTGTTTGCTCATCTTCTTATCAGCTTCTTGCAAACGTTTAACATCTCTCTTATATGAGCTGTTTACTCTATTTACTTTTGCCAAGATGTCTTTCATGCTGTTAATTTCTCTAAGAAGCTTATTCTTTGCTTCGCCAGAAGCATTTGAATACTCAGTTTGTCTTCTCTTAAGTTCTTTTCTAAGTTCTTCTTTAATGTATCTTTGAAGTTCTGGAGAGTTGACATTCTTAGAATCTTTGCTTCTTGCATCAATTGCCCTATCAACTTCTCTATGAAGAGAACTAATTTCTCTCTTAAGAGCCCTGATTTCTGCATCATGACGTCTATCAAGTGAAGAAACAACTTTGTCTGATTGGTTAGCCATGCGTTTTGATGCAGTGTTATGAACAGTGTTACGAACTGCGGCAGTCTTACCTATATACTTAGCAAGTCTTGCTCTTTCATCTTCAGTAAGTTCAACATTTTTGTTATACCTAGAATCCATATATTTTTGAGCAAGTTTATAAGCGTCGGTTGAATCACCTTTAAATTTACCAGCTTTAATGCTATCTCTAAGTTTCTTAACCATAGCTTTTGCTGTTGCGTCTTCACGTTTAAGAAGAAGTTCACCAATGTAAGATTCATTTTCTTTTCTTCTTGCATTTCTTACTGCAGCAGATTCTTTGTAACGTGCTTGAACATCTTCCCTTGCTGCAGCAACATTGCCTCTCCAAGCTTTGTATCTGCCAACAGTTGCATTACCAACTTTTTTACCTGCTTTATAAGCACCTTTGCCAAGAGCCACAGCACCTCTTCCCGCAAGTTCTGACAATCCAAGTGTTGCAACACCAGCAGCAACTCTGCCTGTTTTTGCTATTCCAACACCAATCTTCTTGGCTCCTTTAATAGTAAAGTTCTTAGCGTTGCCCAATTGATCAAACAATAATTTATTCCATGCTTCAGCTTGCGCATCACCTTGTGTTCCGGCTATTCCTCTCTTAATTGTTCTAGCTAGTCCAATTCTTCTTGCATCATTATTATTTGTATCGGTGATTCTTCTTGCTCTTTCAAATTCTTTTTCGGTGTGTTTAGCCTCAAATTCTTGAAGAGCTTTTTCAGCTTGTTTAAGAGCATCAGCTTTTGAAGTTCCTATTCTATCGCCATTCAATTTACGTTCAATTGCTTTCAAATCGTTTTGACGTTTAGTTAAATCAAATTCACTACCTTTAGTTTTTCCGTAAACTTTAGCATCTTCATTAAGTTTTTTAACAAATGTCTCAGCATTCTTTTGATTTTTAACATTATTAAACTCTTGCTCGTATTTTGTTCCTTTAAACAATTCGTTCTTATTGCTGTTTTCAATAAGTTCAAGCATTTGTTTTCTAACTTTTCCTTTATCTCTACCACCAAGTTTAGGACTATCAATTTGACCATTTAATTTACGCAATTCAGAAATCATATTAGCCTGATCAACTTTTCTTTGCGCTTCATTTCTCTCTTGTTGTAATGCGTTCAATTCTTTTTGTCTATTATCAACATCTTTAGCAAGTTCAGCACGTTTTGCAAGTAATGCTTTTGCTGCCTCTTTACTCTTCTCACTTGCACCAAGAGTAAGTTCTCCTAAGCCACTATTGCGAAGTCCTGATGCAACTTTAGAGCCTGCAATCGCAACGCCTTTACCAGCAGTTGCAATTGCTCTGCCTGTTTTAAGAAGAGCGCCCTTCTTATCATCCATAGCTTTCTTTTCAAGTTTTTCAACATCTTTTGTAAGACTCTTAGCTCGTTTTTGTTGAATTGTTTGAAGCTCTTCTTGAACAGCAATATTGGTATCTTTACCCTCTTCATTCTTCTTGTTTGCTTTTTTCACGGCTTTCTTGTAGTCTTTTTCAGCATTCTTCGTCAATTCATTTTCAATCTTAGCATCTAGTTGCTCTCTTGCTTCTTTTGCTTTCTCAGCCTCTTTTTGACGTTGATTTTCTGTTTTTGTTCCACCAACAAGTTTACGTTTTATGCTTGCGCCAACGCCATGTTTAATGCCATTTTGTGCATCAATAACATTATTTTCAAGACTATTGAGTTTCTTTTCCATTCTTGCAGCAAGACGAAGACGTTTTTGGTCTTCGCTGCCATAGCCCTCTTCACCTCTTCTTGCAATTTGACGATCTTGATGTTCTGCATTCCATTTATCAATATCTCTGCTTGATAATCTAAGAGCACGACTACCATCAGCTCTTGCTTCTTCAACTTTTTGTTGAGCTTTAGCAACTTTTTCATCTTTATTGATTTCGCTTATATCACGCTTGTATTCATCAAGTTTGCCACCGGCAATTTTAGCATAAGTTTTAGAAGATTCTGCAAATGATTTTGCTGCCTCTGCATATTGTTTTGCAGCATTTTCAGATTCTTTATTATTTTCTGCAAGTTTATCTGCAACGGCTGCATGTTCAGCATTAGCAGCATTTTCTGCATTTGGAGTAGCCGCAGTAGCAACATTTTCTGCCGTTTTTTCTAATGTTCCATTTGCAATAGCTTCCAAATCTTTATTAGCTTCCATTTGAGCAACACCAAGCGCAATATCATTGGCTTGTTTTTCATCATATCCATCTGCTTTAGCTTGTTCAAATGCTTCTTTAGCAGCTTTACCATATTTGTTATCTTGAGCCATAATATCTTGAATATTATCTGTTGTTGCCTCACTTACACTCTTAGCCAAAGCCTCATTATTTTGTGGAGTTGTCTCTTTTGGTGCTTCTTGTGGATTAAGAATATTTTCTCCTGCATTCATCTTAGCTTCTGCATCTGCATTAGCACGATTTTCTGCATCTGCTTTAACTTTAGACTCGTCATCACCCTTCTTCTTTTCTCTCTTGGCTTTATATTTATCATAAATATCTTTGCCTATTGCATAGCCAGGAGTTAGAAGTCCACCTGGTGTTTTTCCATCACCAACCATATACTTCTTAAAGTTATTAAACTTATCCTTGGCAGCTTGACCAGAAACATTTTTTCTAACATCATCAACTGTGCTAGCAACAGCTTTTCTGGTGTTTCCACCTTCTGTAAACACATCATTTCCACCAATAATATCTGAAATGAATTTAGGAAGAGTTTTAAATAATGTAAATGCCACAAGCATAAACAAAATGTATGTTATCCAATTGAGTCTGTCTGCATCATGAGCAAACCACTTAACTGCACCAGTAAGTGATTCTACATCTTTATCTGTAAATATTGCAGATGCTTGACGAATTACTGGGAACAACATAAACACAAAATTAAGTGCAATAGTAACGCCATATGCACCAAGAACTTCAGGAATTATCTTCTTCTTCCATTCTTCAAATCTGTTACCTTTTCCTAATGGAAGCGTTGCTGCAATTGGAGGCATCATAAGGAACAAAAGCGTAATTTGATAAATACGTTTAATAAGTCCCCAAACTGATGTTCCAAGCACACTAATAACAAGCACAATTGAGAATATGAGAATCAACCAGTTAAAGTTCATAATTCTATAAACGTTACCGAGTTGAACCCCTTCTCCACTAAATGAGTAGTCTTTAAGGAGTTTTCCATAAGCAAGTGTCAAAACTTTGTTGTGAACAATGACGGTTTTGTTATCACTAATTTTAACATTTTTGTTTTGATAATTTCTTGCAGCCATATGGAATCTCCAGCCAAAGCTAAAGCCTGGGTCCCAAGTAAGACCAAGTTTGATATCTGCACTTATCCATTGATTTTGAATTTCATCACGACAAAAATCTATTGTGATTGGATTTTTTGCAAGAACTGTTGCTCTTTCTTCAACTTTAGATACTGAATCAACATAATTAATCTTGCTATAAGAATTATTAAAGCTTGCCATTTTTGAAACAAATATTGCAGCAGCTTCATCATTTCTAAGTGTTCTATCACTAGCAGTTGGATCATAAACGTCAGACGCAGAGAAAGACAAAGTTTTTCCAGAAATAGTATCTACGCTCTTATAATAAAGTCTTTCTTCTTTGCTGTATCCTTCCCACTCTTCAATCTCGACAATATGAGTTTCAAATTTAAGTCTATCTTTAACATATGTTTCAAGGTTATCACCTGTGTAACCACCAGTATTTCCAAAATTAGATGGATTCCCTACAATTCCACTATCACCAATATTTACTTGATAAACACTTACACTATTTTCAGTTGCGTTATCTGCATCGGCAATATAAAGTGTATCAACATTGTCGCCGGCATAATATGTCCATCCATTTACATAAACTGTCCTTATAGTGTTATAGCTTGGCATTAAAGTTACTGGATATGTTGCACCAGTGCTGTTAATATCTTTAATGGCACCCTTTTCATATCCAACAAAGTTTTTGCCTTCATCACAAGCCAAATCTGTTGCAATTGCATTTAATACTAATTTTCCACTTACAGAATTATTTTCATCAATTTTGATACTTGCATTGTTATATGTGTATTGGTAAACTTGTTTGCTGCCAGTAACTTGATTTTCTGCATCATACAATTTGTAATTATGGGTTCCCTTATATGTAAGGTCTGCCATTGTTATATTTTGAATCAAACAATCTTCAGTAACAAGTTCATTATATTTTGCTGAATAATATAAATCATACGTATTATAAATAGAATAACTATATCCTATTTTATACATCAAAATATTTCCACTTTCATTTTCAGTAAGTGTATTTTGAGCATCACCATTTCTATATAGTGATAAATTCATCTTGAAAAATTCTGAAGAATCATCATCAGTTTTATTTACTTTAATTATTGTGCTTGCAGCATAGTTTCTTCCATATCCAGAAACAGAAATAGGTGAATTTACATACAAGTTACTGTTGTAGTATGTCTCATCAAATAAAGAGCCTAATGTTTCAATAATGTTATCAGTTGTTGCTTGCGCTTTGCGTTCAAATTCATCAAGTGCACTACCATCATCAAATACATACAAATTTCCATTTAAGTAAAGAACTTTTTCACTTGAAGAGTATCCCGTGTAACCAGAATACATTTTTGGATATTGAGCAGTTGATGGGTCACGGCTAATTACTGAAGAAATTGTATAAACACCATAAGATGTTCCATCAAGATTTTTTACACTGAATGAGTCAATATGAAGTGTAATTTCATATAAACCTGCACCAGTTTCAACAGAATCACCATTTTTGCCCCAAACATGAATTACAATCTCTTTATCGCTTTCACTGGTTGTAACGGCAGTATAATTTGTTGTTTTTTGATAAGAAATCTCATCATTTTGCGAATTTTTAAGGAAATTTGAGATGATTTTATCAATAAATTCAGTATTTACTGCATTTTCTGCATTATATATATCATTTTCAGTTGTAGAATCAGCAACATAGTATTCAATTTTGCCATTATTTAAGATTATCGCACCTTCGGCAAGCTCATCATTTTGACCACGAATTACTGGTGCATAATCATTATATAAATAAAAGTCCGACATCTCAAATGTGTAAGCATGCAAGTCTTCTCTTTCAATATCATCAGACACAAGTTCAAATGTAATTGCAAAATAATTGTATCCAGTTCGTTGGCTTTCATTTTCTTCAAACAAAAGTGTAATATTATAGTTACTTTCATCAACAATACAATCTTTATATGTGTAACCATCAGACATGAAGTTATCTTTAACGCTGTTAGAGATAATAGCTTTAATGTTATCATCTCCTGGAGCAGCCATCATTTCAGGAATAGATCTCGTGTCAAAATAAACTGCTTTATGTTCATTTGCGTCAACAAGTAAAGTTCTATCACTTGCATTACTTGTGATAGTAACATCATCTTTAACAGCTGTTGTTTTTTGATTCAAGAAACTATAGGTTGTTCCAATAATTTTTGTTTGTACATTTGTTAAATTTGTTGTGTTGGTATTTTGAGTACTTCCATTTGATGCAGAAGATTGAGAAAGATACATTGGTGTTACTTTGCCAGTGTTGCTTTCATCAAACACAGCATGTGCAACAATAACACCATGATATGTTGATGACAATTTTCCACTATGGAATTGATAAGAATTTCCCTTTTGGTCATAAACTTTCGCATCATTAACAAGAGGTTTATATTGACAAGTTACTGAATCATAAATACAAGCAATATACACTGCTCCTTCAATTTCACTTGTTGCAGTGTAATTTATATGATAAGAAACAGGTTTATCAACACTTTTATAATAAACAAGGAAACCATTTACTCCACTTGTTGAAGAATCATATGTAAGTGTTGAAATGTCAATAACACCCTCTTCATTATATCCACCAGCATTCCATGAAATATTAGGGTTGTTTGAGTTTACAAAATGAATCTCAACATTGTTTTGAACCATAAAGTCCATAACATCTGCCATAACTTCATATTCTTGACTGATTGGCGCAAATCCATATTTTCCACCATCATGAAGTCTGCCCCAGTCATCATTATTTAAATATCTAACGGCAGAAACCGGTGTGCCATGACCATTAACAACAACATCTTCGGTTGCAATTAAAGAATTTTGTTGAGAACTCCAGTTTTTGAGAGTTCTGTTAAGAGTGTCATTATATCCCCAAGTGTTATATGCACATGTTAGCAAAAATTCTCCAGCATTGGTTTTATACATTGGATAGCCATTGATATAGCCATTTTCATTCATTCCGTAAGATAAATGATAACTATTGTATTTATCAGTAACTTTCGTAACAATATCATTATCTATTTGCTTATTTAAATAGTTGTCCGAATAATATTGTTTAACAGCTGCTGATTTGGTTCCAGATATACCCATATATAAATTTGGGTTCTCTTCAACAATATATGCGCCAAGCACATACTTAATATAGTTATAGTATTTAACACGAAGAGTTGATTTATCCGTAGAGTCATCTTTATAAGCACTGTTACTATGGTTTTTATCATAGTCTAGTTCTTCACCAATATCCCAAATAAAATATTCATCACCGTCAAATGTAAACATATAACCATAAAATGCATCATAATCTGATGGGACAACCGTAGGAATGGCTGTGTTAACAGTATATTCATCTTCTAACAATTCTCCATTAGCATCATAACCCACAAATTTTACAACATTTGATACGGCCTTTCTCTCGCCTTCCGATGCATAAAGCCTATACATATTGGCATCATAAGAAGAGGCAACAAACAACTGACTGCCAATTGTTACATTGTCTCCCACATTAAATGCTTTTAATATACTGGCAAGAATTGAGTTTGATGTGATTATGCCCACAATTAAAACGAATGGAACAAGTAGAACTGTTGCAATTGCTTTAAGTGCAGTTCCTATTGATTTTTTGTGATCAACGGCATCTTTTTCACTTGCTGTAACGTTGCCATATTCATTTTTGATAATTGCAACGATTGTAAAGAATATTAAAAGAACGATAAATACAGCGAACAAAGTTCTAAACACTTTAAGAACTGTGTCTGAAAGCAAAAATCTAAAAACAACGTCGTTTTCTTTCAGGTCATTTAAGTCAAGTTTCTCCAAATGCATCCATGCTTCAAGACCTGCAAGTTTTTCAACTAAAAGTTGCATAAAATCAATTATGTTCAAAGCAAACTTACAAATGGCATAAACAATGTTAGAAAGTATGTATAAAAGCCATGCACCTGCATTAACAAAGAATGAACCAACCATCCCCCAAAAACTATTATTTGCCTGTGGAATTATTGATGGATCCAATAAGAAATTTTGAAACATACTTCCCATATACTTTTACCTACACTTTTTATATTTTAGTTTGCTAATTTGTTAATGATTTATAAGTCTTTCGTCATAGTGTGACAGTTTTTGACACACCTCGACATTTTTATACAATAATATAATAACATATATAAAGAAATTAATCAAATATTTTAGCAAAAAAATTGAAAAAATTGAATGTTTTTATTTTGTATTTTTTTGATATTTTTAAATAATATTTTTATAACTTTTATTATTTTAATAAAAAATTTATTTATATTGTTTGAAATATGTTTTATTTTTGCATTTTTATGGTATTTTTAAATAAAAAAAGAGACTAAATAGTCACTTTTTTTGCAAAATTTATACACTCTATTATGTATTTTTTTAATATAACAAATTTATCGTAATCAAATAAAGACCTTTCTTGTGTCAAATTCAAATCATATTTCTACATGGTTAAAATTTGCAATAAAAAAACATGCCCAAGGAGGCATGCATTTTTTCTTGTTTAATATTAGTTGCTAGAACCTTTGAACCAAGAAATGTTTTGGAATACGTTGTTTGCAACAAGAACGTTAACAACAATCAAAATTACTGCAGCAACGCCAATACCAATTGCAAGATTGATAAGTTGTCCTTTAACTTTTTCTCTTGCGTCAGCGTCTTCTGCTTTTGCAAATTTGATACCAAGAGAAATTCCGAAGAACATTCCAAGAATCAATACAACAGCAATAGCAATTGGAAGAATTGTTGTTACTACTTGTTTAAATGTTTCATAAGCCTTGTTTAAAGCAGCTGTAGCTTCGCTATAAACTTCGTCGCTTTCTACATCGGTCATAAATTTTGCAACACCAAACAAAAAGTTGTTCATAATCTCCTCCTTGAAAATATATTTTCATAAACACATATTAGCACACATCAAATGTAACTCGCAAATGATTTTTAATATATTTTTTATTTTTTTTACAATTTTAAAAATTTTCATAAAAAAATCGGCAAGCCGCCGATAAATTTTATACATATGGTCTAATTGCAAACAAAATTAATAACAAAACAATAACGATAAGTGCACCAATCAAAAAGTTTGTTAATGTTTTTTGTACTTTAACTCTTTGCTCTTTATCTTCTGCTTTTGCAAGTCTTACACCAAGGATAATTCCATAAAATGCTGTAAGGAGCAATATAACACCAATTGCTGCTGGAGCAATCAATGAAATTGCATTATATATTGGACTTGTTGCGCTGTTTTCATCTTCCAACAATAATCTAATAAAATCCATGTGTTTTCTCCTACACAAATATTATCACATTAAAATATGTTTATACAAGCATTTTTTGCAATTTTTTGCATTTAAATTGTTTTATTTTATTATTATTTAAACTTAATAATAGTTGACAAACATTTTAAAATTGAACTATACTAATTTTATTAATAATATAAGAGGTAATCATGGCAGATAAAAAGAAAAGCGACTTTTTGATTAAACTTGGCATTGTTGTTGCTGTTTTTGTGCTTGGACTTTTTGGG
>CAMOCH010000006.1 GCA_946610655.1 uncultured Clostridia bacterium | reverse complement strand
AACCTACAACTTCAATAACACAACAACATTTGCTGCTGGTGAATACCATGACACTGGCATTTACCTTGATTATGATAAAGACTTTGTGATTAACATGGTTGTAAACTTACCTAGAACTGGTGTCAGATTTGCATTAATAGGAAATACAAGTAATTCAACTAACTATTATGTTGCATTTGAAGTTCAAGCCGATGGAAAATTAAGAATTGTTGGACAAGGCGCATCGCTTGATACTTACTCTACAAATACTGTATCAGCTAATGAAGATTTAACTATAGTAGCAACATATACAGCATCAACAGCAAAATTTACTCTTAGTGCAACTGGTGCAACAACCAATGCTTCTGTTTCGGTAATAGATAGCAGATATAAAGGACATACTGCAATATCACCATTAAGATATGGTGCTGCAGATCATAGAACTGGCACAGGTAGCCCATTCCAAGCAATCACTGTTAAGAGCTTGTCAGTAAGTCAATCTTACACAATTCTTGACACAATTGACTTCCCAGTGGCAACCAGAATTGGTTACACATTCAATGGTTGGACAGTTGACGCTGCTGCTGGAAACTGGACAGCTGGCGAAGCTCACAATGTTTCTTCTGGTGCTATTGCAAGCACAAGTGGAAGATATGGTGATGTTACACTTACTGCTGGTTACACAATCAATCAATATGCAATTAATGTTAACTTTGGTAACACCATTTCAAGTGGTGACGCAATCCAAATTTCTTGGGATAACGGCACAACTTGGGCAAATATCACTGGAAACACAAGCAGAAGCTTTGACTACGGCACAACAGTGACAATTAAAGCAAGAAGCCAAAACACAAATAAATACTATATTGGCTTTGCGCAAGATGTTTCTAACAACATTCTTTACACGCCTGCAAACGTAAGCGCATTTGCAACTGTAACAAACAGTGCAATCAAGATTCCTGCAAAAGCAACAACAGTTAACCTTTATGCAAGACGCTTATACACCTTAACCACAAACATGTATTTTGATGGCACACTTTCTGCTGCAAACACAAGCTATGCAAGCGTTAAGGTTACAACTGGTGCAAACACAACCGACACCTACACAGCAGGCGCAAACGTAAGATACTTAAGCCCAGCTTCAACAGTAACTGCAAGTAACTACACTGCAAGCCAAGTTTACTATGAACTTGACACAGCTAACACAACAAACTATGGCACACAGCTTACTATGAGCGCAGACAGAACCATTAACATTTACACAAAATATGTTACATACACTGCAACATTTGACGTAAATGGTGGCACAGCTTCTGGTTCAACCTCAATTTCTTACACTCAAAAATCTACATTTGTTACTCCTGCTGCAAGCAGAACAGGTTATGCGTTCCAAGGCTGGAAGGTTACTCAAAACGGTGGCAACTGGACACTTAACACTGTTTACAACGCAAGCACAACAATTGGTGCAAACCTTTATGGTAACGTTGTATTCACTGCTCAGTGGCAAGCAAACACATATGAATTAAGCTTCACACCAACAACAATTGGTTCAAGCACAATCACTCACACAAACACAACAATTACTGTAACCTACGACGAAGCCGTTACAGACGTTTGCACTGCAAGCGCAACTGGCTACACATTTGGTGGTTACAAGATTGACGGAACAAACACATTGCTCTTTGCTGCAAACGGTGCAATTGTTAAGAGCGTTTCTGGCTACACCGATGCAAACGGTAAGTGGATTCACGCTGGAAATGTTACACTTGTTGCAAGCTTCACCAAAAAGACTTACACAATTACCTATAGCGTAACTGGTGGCACACCAAGTGCAAACACACAAACTGTTTCTTATGACACAGACCTTAAAACTGCAAACATCACAGCAGCAACTGGCTACAACTTAACAAACGTTAAATGGACAGTTGGCACACACACATATAACCTTAACACAACATATGTTCCTGCCGACCTTGCTAACCTCTTGTTTGCTGAAAACAGTGGTGCAAACGTAACATTCAGCGCAACACTTAATGTTAACGAATACACACTCACTGCCAAATTTATTGGCGCTGGTTATGATGGCACAACAAAACCAACACTTGCAGTTTCTGCAGTGTTTGGCACAAACACATCAAGCACAGCAATCACAACCTCAACTGCAAAAACCACCGGAAAACTTTCTGGCACAAGCCTTGCATACAACGGCACAAGTGGGGCAGCTGACGGCACAAACACAATCACAATTGTTAAAACTCACATCTTTGATAGTGCAACAGTAAGAGTAACATTCACCCTTGCTAACTTCTATATTGCAGGCGCAGCTCCAACAACATCAAGTGGACTTGGTTCATACACCTACACATGGGACGGTAAGTCTAGCGCTAACATCAATGTTTATGCATACAAGCACTACACCGTAACCTATGCACAAAACAGTCATTCACTTTCTGGCAACAGTGCAAGTGTTGGTGGAACACTTCCTGCAACACAAAACAAGGTTTATGGCACAAACATAACTCTTGGCACAAACAACTTAACTGTTACTGGTTATGACGCAAACGCTTGGACAACATCTGCAAGCGCAATCAAAGACACTCCAGACTACACAAACGGCGCAACCTATGCCGGCAACGCAGACCTTGCCCTTTATGCAAACTGGAAGATTTGGACAATGACACTCAACATTACGCTTAGCGAAGGCGCAACTCATGCTTCTGGCATCACAGCAAGCCTTGGTAGCCAAAGCGTAAGCATTGCAGCAGGACAAACAAAGAGCTTAACAACAACATATAACAAAACAGCTCAAACAATTAACTTGTCTCGCAATAACACAAGCTATGGTTATTACATTTCTGTTTCTGCAGCTGCAACAACATCTAGCACAACCAACAGCACAACTGCAAGCTGGACTCCAATTGGAACTGCCGAAAACAAAACAAGTGCAATCACTGTATTCTTAGCTGAAAGATATTCAATTGCATACGCTCAAAACAGTTATAAAGATAGCCAAGGTGGCACAATCACTGGTGCAACTCTTCCTGGCACAACCTACAAAGCGCATGGCACAAACGTTTATGTTGCAAGCAACAACATGACTGCAACTGGTTATGTTGCAAACGGCTGGACAAAAGTTAACGGAAGCCTTGTTGTTAGCACAAATACAAACTTTGTTGCAAGCGGGGCAACCTATTCAACAAACAGCAGCACAACACTTTATGCAAACTGGACAAAGAACGCAACAACACTTGTATTCAACAGCAATGCAACTGGTGGCGTTAACGTTAAACAAATCATCAACGGCACAACCACAACAACAAACCCATACACCTTAAATAATGCCGTTACATACGACCTTGTTATTGACAAAACAGCAAAAGCAACCCGTGATGGTTACACCTTCACTGGATACTACACCGAGCAAACAAACGGCGTTCAAATTTTTGATGCAACTGGCGCAGGCGTTGCAACTGCAACTGGCTATGTTGTTGGCTCAAGATGGATGAATGGTGCATCAAGCGTAACACTTTACGCTCACTGGAGCCCAGTTTCATACAGCATCACATTCAAAGCTGTTAACCCAGCTGGCAAAACAACTGGAACAATCACTCAAACCATAAACGGAACCGACACAACCACAGCATCATACACTGTAACAAACGCTGTAACATATGATGCCGTTCCAACAATTTCTGCGTCTGCATCTGTTCCTGGTTGGACATTCGGCGGATACTATATTGAAGGAACAAACACACAATTGTTCTATAGCAACGGAACAATGATTGGTCAAGTTTCTGGCTACACCAACGGAACAAACAATGCATGGAAAAAGGCTGCAAACGTTACCGTTGAAACCCACTGGACAGAAAACTCATACAATGTTAAATTTAACACTGGTGCAAACTTGTTTGGTGGAAACTATGCTGCACCAATCAGCACTGGTGGAACATATGCAACTGAAAGATTCACTATTAATGGTGAAAATGGTGCAAACTACACTGTTACAGCAATTGATTCAGGATATAAAGGATTCTATTATAGTTATGGTTCTAACCCAGGATTTGATTTGATTGATGGTGTAAGTTACACATGGAGCATAGATATTAAATCTACTAGAGCTCACGCAATTGACAACCTTGGACATGAAAGAGGTGGACAAAAGACTGTTAACTTAACAAGTTCATGGCAAACTGTTACCAACACATTTACTGCAAATAGTAGTCAATATCTTGCATTCACATTCTATTCAAGCAGCTATGCAGTAGGTGAAGTTATTTCTGTTAAGAACTTGAAAGTTTACAGAACTAGTGATTACAATATGGAATTTGATGTTAAGATTGCAGACAGAAACGGAACTGTTAAACGCACCGAAACAATCTCTGCTGCAAATGACACCATCACCGGCGTTCTCTTCACAGACTTGATTATCACATCAACAGGTGGAATAAATTATAATGTATCAGGAACAGCAATCACTGCAATCACTTGCTCAAATAACCCTACAAGATATGGATATACTTGGGGTGCTACACTAAATTACTTCATTAGATACAGAGCTAATGGTATAACTGGTGGTTATAGAACTACTGATGGAGTTTGGTCTTCTCAAGGTTCAGGAGAATTGGCTACAGCTGGATATGCATTTGCTCAACTTAATTCAACAAATAATGCATATGTTACAATAATACCTCAATGGACTGCAGACACATTCACTGTTAAATATAATGCAAACAACCCATCAAGCGTAAGTTCTGTTACTGGAACAACTGTTTCTGGCACTGCAACTTATGACAGCACATACGCCTTAGCCACAAACGGCTTTAGCATTGCTGGATACACATTTGCTGGTTGGTCTGAAACAACTTCTGGAAGCATTATTTCTGGCACAATGAGCAAAAAGGTTGTTAACGGCTGGTATGATAGTGTTCACAAAGGTGGCACAAAGAACCTTTATGCAATTTGGACAAAAGCTAACTACACCGTTACATTTAACCTTAACAAACCTTCTAACATGAGTGGCACAACCACACCTGCAAGCAACTTCACAAAGAACTTTGAGTTTGAAACTGCATGCGCAAGTGTTAGTGCTGTTACTGTTGATGGTTGGGATTTTGCTGGTTGGTTCACAGCATCATCTGGCGGAAGCAAAGTGTTCAACGCAAACGGAAGCGTTACAACTGCTGCTGTTTCTGGATATGTTTCTGGTGGCAAGTGGACAAGAGCACAAGACACAACACTTTATGCTCAATATGTTGCTCATGCAACCATAATTTCACTTGACCAAAACAAACCAAGCACAATGACAAGCCCAATCACAAACACTCCTTCATCAATTGTTCAAGTTAACTATGACAGCGCTGTTCCATCAGTTGCTGTGGTTCCTGCTGCAAATGGTTATACATTTGGTGGATACTACTTAGAGACAGCTTGCACAACACAACTCTTTGCTGCAAACGGAGCAGTTGTTAAAGGAGTTTCTGGCTACACAACTTCTGCTGGTGTTTGGTGCAAAGATGTTGGAAACCTTACTGTTTATGCAAAATGGACTGCAAACACCTATACAATCACTTATAACAGAAGCTACACCATGGACGGCACAACCGTTACTGGAACAATCTCTGGCACATACACAACAACTTACACTTATGAGAGTGCAATAACTCTTCCTATTGCCACTGTTAGCGGTTATGTGCTTAACTACTGGCAAGTTAATGCTGCTTCTGGTGCTTGGGCTGCAAACGAACAATTTACTAACACTAACAATAGCCCAATCTCTGTTAATAAGGGCAGATATGGCAACGTTACTCTTAACGCTGTTTACAAACATAACAACTTTAATATTAGCTTTAACACAAACGGTGGAAGCGCTATTGAAACTCAACAATACACATTTGACGCTTCAACCCCAACAACAAAAGCTGTTATAACTTCTAAGACCGGTTACAGAATTGCCGGAACATACTCTGGAAGCACACTCGGCGCTTGGACAATTAATGTTACCAGCGACGGCAATGCATCAACAAGCAATGTTTCAATTTCTGGAACAACCTTGACTATTGCTGCTGGAACATACGGAAACATTCAAATTACCGTTAACTGGGAAGCTCTTCCATACACAGTATCATTCAGCCCAGCAAACATGGGAACAAGCACTGTTTCTCATCCTGCTTCATTCACCATGACATTTGACGACACTTATCCAACAACAGATAAGGCGCCAACATGCTATGGCTATACATTCACTGGATATACTTATGATAATGGAACAACCACTTACCAAATTTACAACGCAAGTGGAGCATTCCAAGTTACAAATGCAAGAACTGCTGGACTTGTTAACGCTGCTGGCAAGTGGTGCAAAGCTGCAAACGTTCAACTTAATGCTGGATTTACTGCTAACAAGTATGTAATTTCATTTGATGCAAACGCAAGTGCGCTCCTTGGAGGACTTAGCGCAACTCATCCAAATCCAAAACAAGTTACATTTGACAGTGCACTCACTGGAACATACACATCATCACTCACTGGATACACATTCCGTGGATTCTACCTTGACAGCGTTAGCACAGCACATCAATTGATTGCGGCTGACGGTTCTGTTAACAAGAACGTTTCTGACGGAACACACACATATGTTAACGGCTCAGGCGCATGGGTATATGCAGGAAGCATTACTGTGTTTGCACACTGGTCTAATAACCTTTACAAACTTAATATTGTTGCAAACGGAACAAACGTTAGATCTATTTCTTCACCATGGTCTATCAACGGAACATCTGGTTCAACATCTTACGCTAACGGCGAATTTGATATTTATGTTGCATACGGCACAACAACACTTTATGCTGGCCCAACAAGCAACGGCGCTTATGACCTTGTTAACGATGCAAGCTCATTTGCAGCACTTAGCACACTTACTATTGCAAGAACTGGATATCAATTTATTAATGCAAGCGTTACAACACCTGTTAGTAGCGTTGACTGCGTATATACACTTACAACTCCAAACGGCGTTCCAACCTTGACAGTTACTGGAAACAACAGCGTTTATGACGCAACAACTGCTAAGAACTTGGAAATCTACTTTGGTGCTAGATATTACGCAATCAATAAAGTTAACGCAGGTGCAAGTGGAGCAAGCATAACATTTACATCTGCTGCTGCAAATAATGCAACAGTTACTGTTTCTGGCGCAAGCGACACAACTGTTACTAACTTGTTCACAAAATATGGTGAAACACACATTTACTACTCAACAGGCATTCCTGCATATGAACATGATGGTGTTACTGTTAAACAAATTTCTAACATTTCAGGAACAAGAATTGGTTACTGGCTCACTAATTTGAACGTTGTTGTTAGTGGTGACACTCCAATTACATTGTCTGTTGGTGGAAATGCTGATAACCCACCAAAAGCAGCAACATCACTTGGACATTATCCAACTGGTTCAAAACTCACAACAACTTGGACAGCAAACGAATATAACGTTGGTGTGGTTGACTCAGCACTTGTTATTAACAATTCAGACTTCCCAACAAGCCCTGTTGTTGTAAGCTCTGTAACAAGTTCTTCTCCTGCAAGCAATATTGTTGTTAGCGTTCCATCAACAACAACTGATGGCGTAAAAACATATTCTGCAATCAACTTAACAGATAAGTGGGGTGCTTATCCAAAAGTAACAGGAACTCTTAATGTTCCAACAAACAACAAGATTAGAACTGCTGAGGGCATAACCCCTAAAACTATCAATGGCTACACAATTGTTGCAACATATGTTATCTACACAAGTGGCAACTCTTATGGTATTGCTCAAATGACAAGCAACACAATGCCAGCACTTGCTCTTAACAATCGTGATACAATCTTCATCCTTTACGTTTACAAACTTAATACTGTTACTGTTACTGCAAATGCACCTGTTGACTACTTTGTTTCTGGTGATGAAGTTACAACTTACGCAAGCAAAATTGAACTTGCTGCAACAGCTTCTAACGACTATAAATATGCAACAGCAAGATTGCGTAATGGTCAAACTGCAACAAACAACAAATATATTTATTCTGCAAGACTCACAGCTCCAACAACTTCAACTAGGAAAGCAACATACGTATGGACTGTTCTTTATGCAGATGCAATCACATTCACTGCAAATGCAAACACTGCAAATGGTTACTACATTAGTGGTTATGTAACTGCAGCAAATGGCTCAACCACTTCAGGAAGACATATTCCTTCATACACTGAGTCTTTAACACCTACACAAAACAAATCTGTTACAGTTAACTTCACACAAGCAGTAATTACTGTTAATGTTAACGATGCAGATAAAGCAACAACAGACTCAACAAGAACTCAACAATTTGTTGAAAAATACAGAAATGTTACTGGTGCTCCAAACTTGATTAGTTCTTATAACACAACAGCAAGAGCTGCTGGCGCAACAAGAATTTTGGCTTACATTTATGACACTGGCTTATATAACAGTTCTAACATCAGCACAAACTGGGCAACAATGCAAAAGAGTGCAACCAACTCTAATATTTGGGATGCTGTTAAATATGCAGGACTTAATGGTGGAAACCAAATTGGAACAACCAAGTCTGCAACCAACATCTATACAGAATACAGTTGGGCAGTTGCTCGTGAAATAAGTGCAACAAACTATGCAAATTCTGGTGATTTAACAATTAACTTAACTGCTTACTGGTATCACAAGACAACAACAACATTAACATTTAATGTAAACAGAACAAATGTAAATGCTGGATTTGCTTCAACAAGAACTGAAACAGTTGCAACCTACACATTTGCAAATAATGGATATTATCAAGGTGAAACATTCTTGTTTGAGCCATCAACAACAAATAGTGATTGGAATGATTTGAAAGAATATGCAGTATTTGGTAGTGTTAGTGCTCAAACAAATCTTGCTGCAACAATTGTTACAACAACTTCTGGAACAATCACTGCATACAAGAACTTAACAGTTGCGATAAATGATACAACAACTAACACAGCTGCTGCTTCTGCAACAATTACTTGTGCTCCAGATACAAATAAGAATAATAACGTTACTCTTGCAAATATCTTTGAATCATACTTCTATGGTTCAACAACAATCACTGCAAACAATGCAACAACTATTACAGTTGCTTCAGTATCTAACTTTACAGTTGGAATGCGTGTTGCAATCTATAATGGAACAACATTAATTAGAGATGACTTGAAGATTTCTGCAATTAACTCAAATACCAAGGTTATAACACTTCAACAAGCAAGTGGAAGCAACTGGGTAACTCCATCATTTACCACAAATGCATATCAAAACAAAACTCTTCAAAAGAGCTCATCAACTCAAGATGGAAGCATTGCATTTGTTAAAATAACAATTGGAAACCTTGTGTTCACAAACCTTGACCTTTCAGTGCTTAGCACTATTAGTGGTATATCTGTTAATGGTATGAATCTTGCTCAAATTATTGCTCAATGGAATGATAACTTTGCAATTCTTAAAGCAAATGGTGAAACAATCCAAAGTGCATACACAAGCTCAATTAAATATGTATTCTACGGACAAGCAAGTAAATCACTTAGTGCATTTACAACTCAAATTAACAATAACTACTTCATTTCATATTGGGATGAAGCCTCTGTTGAAGTTGAAACATTCTATTATTTCTATAAACTTAAATCTATTAAATATGGAACAACTCCAACAACTGTTAACTACAATTCTGGAGTTAACTTAAGTGGCACTGCAATAACAATGACTGCCGGCGAAATTGTTGGTGGAAAAGTTATTGTAACAGCTGAATTCAACACATATGGATCACTTTCATATGCTGTTGATACAAATGGTTCAAACGTTACACCTCTTAGCGACTATTATCCACAATCAGGACAACAAGCAAACGTTTCATACTATTATGGTGAACTTGTTTCTAGTGATCCAACAGGACATGCTGCTTGGAGAGATGTTCAAGCATTTAATGATATATCTAGAAAGAACTTGATTACATTGTATGATATCACTGATGCTAAAGATGGACCAGTAACTTATACACTTAACTTGTATAATGGTTCAGATGGTGCTTCAACATGGCAATTGTATGATTCAAATCGTCATCTTGTTACTCATAACATTTATGAAATCTTGTATGCTAACTTACATGATGGTGCTGCATTAACAAGTTCTAACGTAACATTGTATGGTGCTTGGTCAACATCAAGTGTTTGGATTTCAGCTCCTGGCGTTAACAAAGGATTTGGCGACGTTGATAATCCAACAGCAAATGACTTTATGGATGCTTGGAACTATATTAGTGAAAACTCATTGACTGGCAATATTACAATCTACATTTGTAACACTGGCACAGCAAAAACTTACAATTTGAACAGCTTGATTACAATTCCAACAGGAATGAACTTAACAATCACAACACAACAAATTATTAAAGATGCTCAAGGTAATGTTACAGATTCTGTAATTCCTTCAGCAGGCGCAGCTAATTTTGCTATTAGCAGTGGTGGATTTAACATTACTGGTGGTTCGCTTAACTTGGGAACAAATGGTGGAACATCTTCTAAATTTATATTCACATTGAATAATGCAACATATCCATTATTCAATATTGCATCTGGTAACTTGTATATTAACTCTACTTATAACTCTTCAACAACTTCATATGTTCCAAAAGCAAATGAAACTGCTGTAAATAAGAGTGTTAAGATTATAGGTGGCGGTGCAACAGGCGTTATCTTCTATCAACAAGCAAACGCTGGAAATGTTGTTGTTAACAATGTTTATATTGATAACTGCGTTCCTCGTGATCCAAGTGACACAACAGTTGCTTCTTATATCTTCCTTATCCAAGGTGGACAAGGTTCATATAACAACACAATTGTTGATAACTCAAGCGTTTCTATTGGAACATCAACTATCTATAGTGGTGGAACCTCAGGAAATGGTATGACATTCAACAATGTAACAATCACTCGTTCTGCAGGTTAATGCAAACATTAAATAAAAAGGTAAGCGAAACTTACCTTTTTATTTTTGTTGTTTATTTTTGTTTTTTGTGATAGACTTTGTTACTAGGAGATAAATATGATTAATATTGTTTTAATAGAGCCAGAAATACCTCAAAACGCCGGGAATATTATAAGGACTTGTGCAATAACAGGTGCTAGGCTTTTTATGGTGCGACCACTTGGTTTTAGTCTTGATGACAAACATTACAAAAGGGCAGGGCTTGATTATTTTGACAAATCAAACATAACCATTGTTGATAGTTTTAGAGATATTGAAAAGATGTTTCAAGGCGTGCCTATGTATTTTGCAACCACAAAAGGAAAGAAAATATACTCTGATGTTGACTATACTGCAAAAGATGTGGTTATTTGCTTTGGAAAAGAAAGTTATGGCATCAGAGAGGATATTTTGGCTGCACATTATGACAATTGCATTCGTATTCCGATGAAAAAAGATTTAAGAAGTTTAAATTTATCAAATAGTGTTGCTATTGTTGTTTATGAAATACTAAGGCAAAACAACTTTGAAGGTCTTGAAACCGAAGGAAATTTGACTGGCAGAAAAGAAGATTAATGCAAATTTGCAGAAAAATAGCAAAATTTGTAACTTTTGAAGTAATAAAATATATAATATCTGCAAAAGATAGTAAAAAAGAGAGGTAAAAACCTCTCTTTTTTATATTTGAGTGATAGTTCCATTGATTGTTATGACAAGCGTTTCACCAGCTCCTACGTTAATAACAGGACCTGTGTCATTAGGCAAGGTTAGTGTTCCATTTTCGTAAGTATATTCGCTTGGTGAGTAGATTGTGGTTGTGTCTCCAGAAACAGTAATAGAATTAATGCTAAAGTTTTCATTTAATTCATCTGTTAACACAACATTTGTGGCATTGCAGTTTCCACTGTTAGTAATTGTGAAAATGTAGTTAAAGGGGTTACCAATTGTTATTGTTTCAGTACTAGATGTTTTTGAAATGCTAAGCTTTGCATATTCCTCAAGAGTGATTGTGGCACTGCTAGAAGCAGAAACTTGTGTTCCAGAAGGTTCACCACCATTTGCAGTAACTGTTGCAGTGTTTGTGATGCTTGTTGTTTCTTTCGAAGACAACACTTGTGTCATATAGGTTACGAATATCGTTTCTCCACTATCAATTGTTCCAACGTTAAAAGTTAATGGATTGCTTGAAGTTGGAGAAATGCTTGAAAGCACTTCATTTTTAATAAGTGTTGCACTTGAATCAATATATTGTAAATCATTTGAGCCACCAAGGTCATCAGTTATTGTAACGTTGTATAGTGTGTTGGTACCTGTATTTTGAATAGAAAGTTGGTATCCAACACTTCCTTGTGGTATATACGAAGTTGACAATGCTTGCTTTGAAATTTCAACATCATTTTCCAAAATTAATTGAACAGAATTAACATTAGAAATTGATTCCATTGTTGATTTTGCTTTTTCATAACTATAGGATATTGTTCCTTGATTTAGTATCTCCATTAATTTCCTCCTTATGATTATATTTGAGCAGTAGCTCAATATAATGTATGCATGAAATATAAATTTTGTGAATAATCTATTATTGAGGTTGTTATGGTAATTAGAAAATATCAAAAAGACGATAGGAAAGAAGTTGTGAATATTTGTATTTCACAAAGTACGTGCAAAAAAAATGAAAAAAATAATCAAATTATTTATAATTTATTTTTGAATTATTACTTAGATTATGAACCAGAACATATATTTGTTGCAGAAATTAACAATAAAATTTGTGGATATATTGTCGCAAGTGCAAAAAATGAGTTGTTTACATTAAAAATGCATAGTGAATATATACAAAAAACTGCAAAAATTGACAAATTTATGTCGCATATTGGTCGAAAAATTATAAAAATTAATAATAAAGAAGATAAAAATGGTGGGTTTAACTTTCATATTAATGTTAAAAAAGGTTATGAAAAACAAGGGATAGGCAAGGCTCTTATGCAAGCTATGCAATATCATATGAAACAAATTGGTAAAAAATATATGTATTTAGTAACTAGAAATAGAACAACAGATGGATATAAATTTTACTCACATATTGGTTTTGTTGAAAAACAAATATATTATTATGGGGGAGTTTTAATGATAAAAAATATTTAAAATGTATAAATATATGTAATTATATATAAAATTTCACTTAAATAATATTAATTTTGCGTTTTTTGAATTAATTTAATTAGATTTGTGAATATTTTGTAAATTTTTCACATAAGAATTGGTATATAAAGCGCATCGGTAAACAAATTAATTTTTGAAAAATATTGTAAAAAAAGTTTGTTTTTTGGTATATTGCGTGTATAATATAAGTATAAATATTTATGGAGGTAAATGTTCATATGGCAAACAAATCAGATTACTTTGGTCTTGACTACATTGTAAGTCTTATTCTTGCTATCATCCCTGTAACATCATGGATCTGCGGTGCAGTTACACGTTTCATGGAAGGTAAAATCGTAGCAGGCCTTATTAGACTTCTCTTTGGTTTCACAATCATTTGGATTTGTGATATCGTATTCATGATTATCAATAAGAGCATTTTAAGACTTTTAAACGTTTAGTTTAAAGAAAAAACACCAAAAATTTTGGTGTTTTTTTTGTGTCTATTTAACATTATCAAACTCAATGTTAACATTGATGTTAAGTGTTTTTATGTATTCATCTTCGTTTGCAAGTTGGTTTAAGTATGTTTGCCATTTTTTTGAGTCTGTTATATGAGCGTAATTTGCCAATTGATATATGTCACAATTTTGTGATTGAGCAGTTAAAAAACATTCAGTTATGTTTTCTCGTAATTTATCTTTGGCAGCATTTAAAATTTCATCTTGTGATTTGTATGGCAAAATAGAGGAATATATATTTTTATTTATGCCGTCGCATGCGATTTCGTCAATATGGCATTCGTTTATAACCAAAGTGATATTGAATGTGGGCTTGTTTGAATCAAATTTTGTGGTGATTTTTTTGGAAATTCTGTCTAATCTTAAATTTATGTTTGCATTTTGAATATCACCATAAGAAAAATTTTTTAAAGAGAGATTTGAAGATATTGATTTGTTATTTAGCAAATGATATCCAAAAATTTGATCTTTGTTTTCTATTTTCCCAGAAAGAACTCCTTTTTTGTATAATTTTAAGCTTGACATTAATTTAATTGTTGAAGGTTTTTCGGCAGAATCTTGTGATGATGAAGAACTTTCTTGAGACTCTTCTTTATTAAAACTTAAAGTGTCAATAACACTAACCCCGGATTTTGAAAAGCTGTCGCTAGTAAATTCAACATATGTTTTTGCAATTCCCTGGGTGTTTTGTTCAGATGATAAAAATAATTTTTGCATATTAAGTGCAACGCTTAATTCTAGTTTTGATATAGACTTTATTGTTTCGCTTGCATCTTCTTCTGCAGAAAATAGCATGATACTGTTTTTTAATTTGAAATTTCTAAAGAAGTAATCAAGACATCCAACAATATTTTGCTTTTCTAAACTTTTTCCAATTAAAACATATTCAAGATGAGAAAATTCTGGAATCTTACCTAGTTTAAAAGATAAATCTTGAATTGCTGCGCTAATTGTTTCGCCAGTTGTTTCAACTTGTGATAAGTGAGCATTAATGCTGCTGGTTTCGTTTTTTGATGATGGTAAGACAATTTGTGAGGTTAATGTATATTTGTCATCTTTGTAATCAATGCCAATGCCAGTTATTATCATTCGCATATTAAGCTCTGCCTGGTTTGATAAACTTTGTGGAAAAAGAATAATTAAACTTATTATCAAAAATAACCATATATATTTTCTTAAAAATTTTTTCATTTTGCCTCCACTTTTGCACTTTTTTTGCGAAAAATTAATGCAGCAATTATGCAAATTATAGGTATTAAAGTTTGAATAATGATAGCAAAAATACCAGTTGAAACCAGATAGTTATTGGCGTTCGTGGAGTGGTGATTATATAAAAGAAAATCAGTTAAATATATTGCAATTACTGATAAAAAAACGCAAATACCATAATGTTTTTTGTTAAAAACTTCATTAATTGATGAAGATAAACAATATGTGTAAGTTGAAAGGCTTAAAACACTTGCTATTTGACTGAATAAAACCAAAAACCAGTCAAGTCTTCCAACAGAAATATGTAATAGTGAAAATGCCGAAATACTAGATAGCAAACTTGTTTGGCTTCCTGCAAGTACAGTATAAAGACAGTAAAAAGCAACATATGCAATAATGTAAAACGCAATAACAAAAATATACAATAAAATATCGAAGAATTTTAATTGAGTTTTACTTGTATCAATTTGTCCCATTAAACAATAAAAAATCATATAATCACCAAACCAAATTCCGTGTGATATATAGCTTTTCAATGACTGTGAAATATCAAAATCGAAAATTGGTAAAATGTTTTTCCAGTTTGCTGTAAAAACTCCAAGCATAATTAATATGGTAATGCTTGTTAAAATGATAACAAAATATAATTCTGCACTTCGACCGATTGTTTTTAGCCCAGAAAAAACTAAATACCCAACAGCAAAAATTAAAAAAATTGAAAATATTGGCCATGGAAGAGTATCAAATAAATTGTTTGCAAAAACGTTCCTAACTGCTTCGTATGGCATGATAGCTGTGAAAATAAAGTATAAAATTAATGCAATATTTATAATTTTTGCGAAAAACTTACCAAAAATTTTGGAAAGTAGTTCAAACATTGTTAAATTTGGGCAAATTTTGTTTATTAGAATGGTTAAAAATATGAAAAATATATCAATAATTGCGCCAAATAACAAAACAAACCACAGTCCTTTTTGGTTTTCATATGCAAGCATGCAAGGAAGCGTTTGAAGCTTGCTGCTTATTGTGCAAATTATAAATAAAAATATTGCTTGTCTTCGGGTTATTTTAAATCTAGTCATGTTTTTCACCTGCTTTAAATCTTACTAAATTTTTCTTTGCAATAATTTCTGGCCGATGTTTTAAATTAAGTAAATTCTTTTTAAAAATTGCATCTTGTTTGTCATTTTTGTTTGTTGGTGCATATGGGTATAGTAGTGGCGTTCCATACCCATCTGCAGAGATTAAATAAGTAGTTACCATGATAAAACTCATGAGCATTCCATAGAACCCGGCAACGCCACCAATAACAGTAAAAAGTATGCGCAAAACACTGCCTTGTGGCACGTCGTCTGGCACAATAAAAAGCATAATGCTGCTTATTGCAACAACAACTATGCTAGGAGAACTTATTATGCCTGCTTGCACTGATGTTTCACCAAGCACAAGCGCACCAATTATAGATAGTGCCATGCCTAAAATTTTGGGCATTCTGGCACTTGCTTCATTGATTATGTCAAACAAGAAAAGCACAAAAAGAATCTCAATAAGTGGTGGTAGACTAATTCCTTCTATGCTGCTAAGCAGTGTTATTAAAAAGTTGATTGGCAGCACTCTATATTGGTAACTTTGAAGAGAAACATATATTCCTGGCAAAAGCACACTTATAATAAGCCCCAAAAGGCGAATTATTCTTAAAAAGCTGGTTCGTGCAGGAATGGTGTAGTAATCTTCGGGACTTTGTAAATCTTCAACCAGCAAAAAAGGTAGTGTTAAAACAATTGGGGAACCATCAACCAAAATTGCAATTCTGCCTTCTAAAAGTTTTGCTGCAATAACATCTGGTTTTTCACTGTTTCCAATTCTACGCAAAAATTTTAACTTGCCTTCTTCCAAAATAGTTTCAATGTAGTAGCTGTCAATAATGCCATCAATGTTAATGTTTTGCAGTTTATTTTTTATGACATCAACGATTTTTGTGTCTGCAATATTTTCAAGATAAACAATTGAAAGCTTTGTTTTTGTTTGCTTCCCAACAGTAATATTTTCTTGTGAAAAATATGGGGATTTTAATTTTCTTCGTATCATGCTTAGGTTTGTTGAAATGTCTTCAACAAAACCTTCTCTTGGGCCCTTGGTAACTTGGCTTGTTGGGGGCTCAGATATTGAACGCATATTGAATTTAATGGCATTTGCAGCAACTGCAAAGTTTTTATTTTCTGCAAAAATGATGGTTTTTCCGTTTAAAATTGCATCAATAATTTGTTCTTTATCAAAAATTTCTTCAATTTCTGCAGCAGTGATAGAATTAATAATGCTGGTTTTTGATGCACTGTTTAATTTTAATATTGGTGCAATTATGTGCTGCGAAATATAAAGTTTATCAACCAAACAGTCTATATAACAAACATACACAAAACAATTATTAACTTTGATTTTCCTTGTTTGTATTTCGCTGCTTTTTGAAAACCAAGATTGCACAGTTTTTATTGTTAACTTTTCCATTTAAAGTAGTATTTGGTTTTGCTATTGTTTTTATGTAATATTTGTAATTTGTTTTGAATTAAAAATTCTTTATGTTAAAATAAAGAAAGGGAGAACGCTTATGAAGAATTATTTTGAAAACGGAAATGAACTTTATGTTGCAAAAATTAGACAAGATGCAATCATTCCAACAAAACGTGATGAAGATGCAGGCTATGACATTTATTCGTCTTTTGATGGTGATTTTTTGGTTATTCCATCACTCAGTACAGTGGCAGTTCCTTCAGGTGTTGCAATGGCAACTTCTAGCGACTATTATATTCAAGTTGAAGAACGTGGCAGCACTGGGAAAATTGGTTTAAAAAAGAGTGCCGGAGTTATGGATAGTGGCTATCGTGGAGAGTATTTAATACTTCTTACAAATGCCAACAAAAAAGATATTGTTATTAGCAAAGTTGATGCCGAAAAACTTGGAAAAAGTTTTGCTGTTAATGGCAAAAAATATAAAACAAAAGATGTTATAATTTACCCTCAAAAAAAGGCTATAGCACAACTTGTTGTTTTGCCAGTTCCAAAAATGCAAACAAAGGAAATTTCTTATGAAGAACTAAAAGAAATTCCATCACTTCGTGGTGATGGCAAATATGGCAGCAGCAAAAAATAAAAAATAAAAAATAAAAAATAAAAAATCTAGGTTGTCGCCTAGATTTTTTTATTGAGTAATTTAATTTTCTTTTCCAAACTTAATTTTTTCTGTGACAATAAACATAGCATTAATGAGTGTTGGTGAAAGAAGTATTAAGATGATTGTAAACAGTGTGTGTGAAAGTTCAAGTTTGGCAAGTCCAAAGAATGAAGGCATTGTGAGTGTTAATATTAAGCATATTGCAAACATAACAATGCAGAGAATTGCTTTAAATGTGTTAAATGGTTTGCAAAGTCTAAGAAGCATTGCAAGACCTGTGAATGTTATTGTGACAGTGAGCATTGTTGTTATAACAGGTTGGATTGATTCAGCAACAAGTGTTCCATCAACAACCAAACAGAATACATAGATTGCGATTGTGTTTATAATAAGCGTTAATGCACCAGGAAGTGAATTTTTAAGAAGATTCAATAGAAATCTACCTTCAATAGGCTTATCGTTTGGCAGAAATGCTAGGAAGAACGAAGGTATGCCTATTACAAATGCTTCAAGCAAGAGCATATTGATTGTTCTAAGAGGATATGAGAATCCCAATATTAAAACAAGAATTGAAAGAACAATTGTGAATAATGTTTTCATAAAGAAGAGAGCACTTGCTTTTTGCATGTTATTAATAACTCTTCTTCCTTCAACAACAGTTGCTGGCATACTTGAAAAATTACTATCAAGAAGCACCATGTGTGAAACGCTTCTAACAGCTTCGTTACCACTAGCCATGGCAATAGAGCAGTCAGCTTCTTTAAGAGCCAAAATATCGTTAACACCATCACCAGTCATTGCAACAGTGTGTCCAGTTGCTTTAAGAGCTTTTACTAAAATGGCTTTTTGTTCTGGAGTAACTCTTCCAAAAACAGTATATTTGTCGGCTGCGGCAATAACTTGTTTTTCGTTAAGGCCTTCAAGACTGATTAAATTTTCTGTTCCAGTAACTCCAACACGTTTTGCAATTTCTGCAACAGTGAGTGGGTTATCACCAGAAATAATTTTGATTTCAACGCCGTTATTTTTGAACCATTTTATTGTTTCAACAGCATCATCTCTTATTCTGTCTTCCAAAATCAAAACAGCAATTGGCATTCTATCTTCTGGCAAAGAGTCTTTTGTGATTTTGCCTTTTGAGTGAGCAAGGAGCAAAACTCTATAGCCATCTTTTGAATATTGTTCAACCATTGTGTTGATTTTTTCATCTTTATTGTTAGGAATAACAAATTCTGGAGCGCCCATAATAAATGTTCCGGCATCTTCAAAAGTTGCAGCGCTTAATTTTCTTGCAGAAGAGAATGGCATGGTTGCAATTGGTTTGAGTTCTTTGTTATAACCAAAGTAGTTGATAAGTGCTTGGCTAGTTTGGTTATTATCTCCAAGAGCAGAAAGCATGCTTCCCATTATTCTTTTTAAGGTATAATCTGTGTCTGCAAGTTGCAAGCAGTTGTAAACTTTCATTGTGCCATCGGTGATTGTTCCGGTTTTATCCAAGCAAAGAGTGTTGACTCTTGCAAGCATTTCAACGCAATACAAGTCTTGCACAAGTGCTTTTTTACGGGCAAGTTTAACAACAGAAAGAGTAAGAGAAACACTACAAAGCAAGAACATTCCAGAAGGAATCATTCCCATAAGGCTTCCAGCAGTGTTAGTAATTGTTGTTGTTATGTTAGAATCTGAACGAATAAAGTTGTTAACATACATAAGCACACCAACAGGAATGATAATAAAACCAATAACCCTTATGATATTTTTAAGAGAAATAAATAGTTCAGATTTTGGTCTTTTATATTTTTTTGCTTTTGCAGCAAGTTGTTGAATGTAGTTTGCTTTACCAACTTTTTCAACTCTTGCATAAGCGTGTCCAGAAACAACAAAGCTTCCGGCAAGAATACTGTCTCCAACTTTCTTTTTAATTGGTTGGCTTTCACCAGTAAGCATACTTTCGTTAACTTCAAGTGTACCTTCAATAATTATGCTATCTGCAACAATTTGTTTGCCTGTGCTAAGAAGAATGACATCATCAATAACAACTTCATCTGTTGATATGGTGCTCTCAACTCCATCCCTTACAACCTTAACGGCAGGGGCAGTGAGCAGACTTAATCTTTCAATAGTAATCTTTGCACGAATTTCTTGAATAATACCAATGGTAACGTTAACAAGAATGATAACAAGGCCCAAACAGTCTCTAAATGCGCCAACACACATAAGAGAGATTGCAATACCTAAACAAAGCATATTTAAGAATGTGAAAATGTTTTCAATAAAGATGCTCTTATAGGTCTTAACATTTTGGTTTGGTGTTTGGTTTGTTTGACCTTTATTTATCCTTTCTTGAACTTGGTCATGAGTAAGACCAGTTTTGTAGTCTGCTCTTACACGTTTTACTCTTTTTGGAACAACTTCAGTTGGAGCGTTCTTTTTAAGAAGTGATTTTTTTGTGTCAGTTGTTTTTGTTTTGTCGGCTACTTTTTCGGTCTTCTTTTTAGATTCTTTTTCTCCAAGGAGGTTTAAATTTACTTTAACAACTTGTTCACCATTTTTTACTGAAGCAGTTTTTCGTTTCGAAGTAGAAGGAGTATCACTTGTTTGTGACGCTTTGGCACTTTGAGATTTTGTTTTGCTTGTTGACTTTTGATTTAATTCGTCTGTTGATTTTTTTGCCATAAAAACTCCTAATACAAATTTTTCTATTTTATAGAATACACAAATTTCAATTTTTTGTCAACAATATTGAATTATACTAACTCTTATATAATAATATGTGAATAATTCAAAATAATACTTGCAAAATTTATTTTGTCGTGTTATAATCACATCTAGCAATTCCTTGTTAACAAGTTTTTTTGTTAACCGAATGAGTCCATAAGGAGGTAGAATAAATGAAATCTTACGAAATGTTATATATCATTGACAATTCTATCAATGATGAACAAAAGGCAGCTCTTGTTGAAAAGGTTAATTCTATTGTTACAGCAAATGGTGGCACAGATATCAATGTTGATAAATGGGGCGAAAAGAAATTTGCTTATGAAATTAACTACAAATCAGAAGGCTACTATGTTCTCACAACATTCAATGCTGAAGTTACAGCAATAAAACCAATTTCAGATTTGCTTAACATCACTGAAAACGTTGTAAGACATATGATAGTTGCAAAATAGTTACTTAAGGAGAAAAATTATGAACAAAGTTTTACTTATTGGAAACTTAACAAGAGATCCAGAACTCAGCACAACAACAAATGGTGTATCACTTTGCAAATTCACTTTGGCCGTTCCAAGAAAATACACATCTAGTAACGGAGAAAGAGAAGCAGACTTTTTACCAATCGTTGTTTGGAGAGCTCAAGCAGACAATTGTTATAAATATCTTAAAAAAGGTAGCAAAGCAAGCATAACAGGAACAATTCAAACACGTGTTTATGATGCTCCAGACGGAAATCGTAGATATATGACAGAAATTGTTGCTGAAGAAGTTGAATTTATTTCAACAAAAAATGGAACTGCCGATGACGAAGATGGAGAACTTGAAAACAAACCTAACACCGATGTTGTTAACAAGTTTGAACCTATCGATGATGACAACCTTCCATTTTAATAAAATAATAGGAGAGTATCATGAATAAGAAAATCGTAAAAACCGATGTCGATGATAAAAACCCTAAAAAAGTTCGTAAAAGCGTAAAAAAAGTTTGCGTATTCTGCACTGAAAAAACAGCTATTGATTATAAAGATGCAGCAAAACTTCGTAAATTTATGACAGAAAAAGGAAAAATTATTCCAAGAAGAACAACTGGTGTTTGTGCAAAACATCAAAGAGAACTTCAAAACGCTATTAAACGCGCTAGGGTTATGGCATTATTACCATACAAGACATTATAATAAATCAAACAAAAAAACAATCTCACAGTTTTGTGAGATTTTTTATTTGTTAAAAATATCAAAATTTTAAATTTCACACATATTTGAAGTGAAAATATTTAAATTTGCAGTAAACAACAAAAATATATTTGTTACAGGTTTTAAATGTGTCAAAAACTGCAAAATTGAAGCAAAAATATTAAAAATATATGTAAATTTTGACGATTTTAGACTAGAAAGTGCGATTTATTATGAAATTATCTGCGAAATTTGTATTTTATAAAATCTTGACATAAATGTTAATTAAGTTTATACTTAATTATATATTTATTTTGGAGACTTTTATGGCAAAGATAAAAAACACATCACCAAAAATGTTACCTAACAATCTTGAAGCAGAGCAAGCAACTCTTTGCAGTGTGCTTATTGATTCTCTTGCTGCAGAAAATGTAATGGCACTTTTGGATTCGTCAGATTTTTATAGCGAAACACACAAAATGATTTTTGATGCAATGAAATCACTATATGTTGCAAACAAACCAATAGATTTTGTTTCTGTGGTTGACGTTCTTGATAAAAAAGAAGAACTGGAAGCTGTTGGTGGAATATCTTATATCACGACACTTTCAAACGTTGTTCCAAGTGGAGCTTATCATGCGCACTATAGTCAAATTGTAAAAAGAGATAGCATTTTAAGACAGCTTATTGAGTCTTGTAGCAAAATTGAAGCAAAGGCTTATGAAGCTGGTGACACAGATATTTTGGCAGAAGCTGAAAAAACAATTTATGAAATTGGAACAAAAGGCACAGTTAGCACGCTTAGAAAAATGGGTGACACTTTTAGTGATGCCATGAACACTTTTGATGAAATCAATCGTAATGGTGGAATGAGCAAAGGTGTTAGAAGTGGATTTATTGCACTTGACAAAAAAACTGGTGGCTTTCAAAAAACAGACCTTATTATTCTTGCAGCACGTCCTGGTATTGGTAAAACAAGTTTGGCAATGAATATTGTTTCAAATGCAGCAATTGAAGATGGTGCAAGATGTGCAATATTCAGCTTGGAAATGGGAAGAGAACAACTTGCTCAAAGAATGCTTTGTTCTGTTGCTGGTGTTAATATGGAAAGAGCAAGAAATGGCTCTCTTACAGAACAGGATTGGACAAAACTTTGGAAGGCTCACAAAAAATTGGAAAACGCTCAAATTTATTGTGATGATAACTCAATGAATAAGCCTTCTCAAATTTTAAATAAATGCAGAAAACTTAAAAGAGAACGTGGCCTTGACCTTATTGTTGTGGACTATTTGCAGCTTATGACCGGTGACACAAAAACAGATAATCGTCAAAATGAAGTTGCAGAAATGAGCCGTTCTATGAAAGTTCTTGCAAAAGAAATTGATGTGCCTGTTATTGTGCTTTCACAACTTTCTCGTAAAGCAACCGATAGAGACACACCAGTTCTTAGTGACCTTCGTGAATCTGGTGCTATTGAACAAGATGCCGATATGGTTATATTTATTAATAGACAAGACCCTGCTGAAACACAAAAGAGTGACAGCTTTATTGCAAATCTTATTATTGCAAAATTCCGTAATGGTCAACCAGGAACAGTTAATGTTGGTTGGGATGGCTCTAAAGTTAGCTTTGTTAACCTTACTGGTGATGAAAACGATAAGAGTTTGGAAAAAGCATATGAAGAAATGCATGGAAGTCCTGTTAAAAATGTTGTGACAGACGAAGATATGCAAATGATTGATGACCTTCCTATGAGTGAAATTCCTCAAGAATATATTGATGCAATGGAGAGCAGTGCTCCTCCAGAAGTTAATCCAGAAGATATGGGATTTCCTCCAATTGAAGACGTCTTTAAAAACTAAGGAGATATTATGACAATTAGTAAACCGATTGAAGCTACTAACTTTATTGAAAATGAAATAAACAAAGATATTGAAGAAGGAAGAGTGCCTTCTTGTGTTCAAACTCGTCATCCACCTGAACCAAGTGGATATTTGCACATTGGACATGTTAGAAATATTGTTCTTAACTATGGGCTTGCTGAAAAATATAATGGCATTTGCAATTTAAGATATGATGATACAAACCCAAGTAAAGAAAGCCAAGAGTTTGTTGACAGCATTCAAGAAGATGTTAAATGGCTTGGCTATCATTGGAAAGAAATTCACTATGCAACAGAGTATTTTCAACAAAACTACGAAATTGCAGTTAAACTGATTAAAGAAGGAAAGGCGTATGTTGATGACCTTTCTGCAGAAGAAGTTTCTGCGTATCGTGGAACACTCACTGAACCAGGAAAAGAAAGTCCATACAGAAATCGTTCTGTTGAAGAAAATTTGGATTTGTTTGAACGTATGAAAAATGGTGAATTTGAAATGGGTTCAAGATGTCTCCGTGCAAAAATAGACATGGCAAGCCCTAACATAAACATGCGTGACCCTGTTATTTACAGAATTCAATATTTGCATCATCAAAGAATTGGTGACAGTTGGAAAATTTACCCATCATATGACTTTTCACATCCACTTGATGATTGCTTGGAAGGAGTAACTCACAGCATTTGTGGACCAGAATTTGAAGACCACAGACCATTATATAACTGGGTGGTTGAAAATAGTGGACTTAAAAACAAAAGCAGACAAATTGAATATGCAAACCTTTATCTTAAAGGGGTTATTTTAGGAAAAAGATTTATTAAAAAGTTGGTTAACGATGGTAAAGTTAGTGGTTTTGATGACCCAAGACTTTATACAATTAGAGGACTTAGAAGAAGAGGTGTTCTCCCAGAAAGCTTGGTAAATTTTGTTAATGCTGCAGGAATTTCTAAAGCTGTTTCTGTTATTGACCCAGCAATGCTTGATTACTTTATTCGTTCAACTCTTAATGATGTTTCAAAAAGAGTTATGGCAGTTGTTGACCCAATTGAGCTTGTAATTAATAATATTGGTGAGAACGAAGAAATTGAAATTTCTCTTGCAGATTATCCTCAAAGAGAAGAAACAACTCACAGAAAATATTATTTTGGCAAACATCTTCTTATTGAAAGAAGTGATTTTGAAATTGTTCCACCACCAAAATATCGTAGATTTTTTGTTGGAAACGAAGTCAGACTCAATGGCGCATATATCGTTAAATGCACTGGATATGACACAGATGAAAATGGCAACGTAACAACTGTTTATGCAGACTATGATCCAGAAACAAAATCTGGAACAAATTGTGCAAAAAAGGTAAAAGGCACTGTGCATTGGGTAAACAAAAAACATTCAAAGAATGTTGAAATAAGACTATTTGAAAACTTAACTCTTCCAAAAGAAGAAAGTCTTTCTGGAGGAAAAGAACAAACAGCAGGTGAAGATGAGTTTAATCCAAATTCACTCATTATAAAAAATGGATTTGTTGAAGATGATATTGATTATAATGAAGAAGAAAGATATCAATTTTTAAGAAATGGATATTTCTGTTTGGATAAAGACAGCACAAAAGATTTACTTGTGTTCAACAGAACTGTTGGTCTTAAAGATAGTTATAAGCCAAATAATAATCAATAAAGTACAATAATTGCAGATTTTTGTTTGTAACAACTTAAAAATATTTTAAAATATTAGCAAAAACTGCAAAAATACAATCAATTTAATTAAAATAGAAGGTAAAAAATGAAAATTAACTCAAAAGAATTGCGAAAAACATGGTTAAATTATTATGAAGAAAAAGGACACTTAAACATTGGTGCTGTTTCTCTTATTGGGGATGGTTCAACAGGCGTTATGTTTAATGTTGCTGGTATGCAACCACTTATGCCATACTTGCTTGGAGAAAAACACCCAAGTGGAAAAACAAGACTTTGCAATGTTCAAGGTTGCGTTAGAACAGTTGATATTGATTCCGTTGGAGACCAATCTCACCTGACATTTTTTGAAATGATGGGTAACTGGAGTTTGGGAGACTATTTTAAAAAAGAAAAAACAAAATGGACTTTTGATTTGCTAACAAAGGTTTTTGGCCTTGACAAAAACAAAATTTGTTCAACAGTTTTTGCAGGGGATGATAGTGCTCCAAGAGATGAAGAAACTGCAAAACTTTTGGAAGATCTTGGCATTAAAAAAGAAAATATCTACTTTTTGCCAAAATCAGATAACTGGTGGGAACTTGAAGGAACAGTTGGAACACCTTGTGGTCCAGATAACGAATGGTTCTATCCACTTCATGACAAACCATGCTCAAAAAATTGTGACATAAACTGCAAATGTGGCAGATATGTTGAAATTGGCAATGACGTTTATATGCAATACAAAAAGACAAAAACTGGTTATGAACCTCTTGCAAACAAAAATGTTGATACTGGTTTTGGTTTTGAAAGAGTCCTTATGTTCTTAAATGGCTATACTGACGTTTACAAAACTGACCTTTTTAGTGATGTTATTGAATATATGTCTAAAGTTTGTGGAAAAGAGTATGACACCGAAGAAGAATCAACCAAAGCAATGAGAATTGTTGCTGACCACATGAGAACAACAGTTATGCTTATTGGTGACCCAAACGGAATTGTTCCAAGCAACACCGGAAGTGGTTATGTTCTTAGAAGACTTATGAGAAGAGCAATTAGATACTCTAAAACTCTTGGTCTAACTGCTGAAGATTTGTGCAAAATTGCTTGCATTTATATTGATGACGTGTATAAAGAAGCTTATCCACTTTTGACAGAAAAGAAAGATTATATTTTGAGTGAAATAACAAAAGAAATTAACAAGTTTGAGACAATGCTTGTTCAAGGCACAAAAGAGTTTGAAAAAGTTGTTTCTGGAATTGCAAGAAAAAATGAATTTATGAGCAAAAGCAATCCAAATTATGTTCCAGAAAAACAAATAAGTGGAAAACAAGCGTTTAGACTTTATGAAACATTTGGCTTCCCAGTTGAAATGACTGTTGAAATGGCAAATGAGCTTGGTCTTGATGTTGACATGGAAGGCTATCAAAAAGCTTTTGAGGAGCATCAAGAACTTGCAAGAAGTGTTGCTGCAGGTGTTAACAAAGGTGGTCTTGCTGGTCAAGGAGAAATGGAAACAAAATATCACACAGCAACTCATATTATGCTTGCAGGTCTTAGAAAAATGTTTGGTGAAAATACTGTTCAACACGGAAGCAATATAACGGCTGAAAGAATGCGTTTTGACTTTAATTTGGATAGAAAAATGTCTGACGAAGAAATTAAACAGCTTGAAGACTTTGTTAATAACGCAATTTCAAGAAAACTCACTGTAACAAGGCTTGAAATGCCATATAAAGAAGCGCTTGCGTCAGGTGCATACGGTATTTATAACGGAAAGCCAGATGAAATTGTTAGCGTCTATGTTATTGGTGATGTAGATAGACAAATTTGTGGTGGTCCACATGTTAAAAACACTGAAGTTCTTGGTAAATTTAAAATTTTGAAAGAACAATCTAGCAGCAGTGGAATTAGAAGAATTAAGGCTATATTAGAATAGAAACACACGTGCGCATGCGCGTGAGCAAATAAACACTTTGGAGGAGTTTTATGAAAGATACTTCAAAAAGAACTTTAGCTTTAGTGCTAAGTATTGTTGGAATAATTTTGGTTATTCCAATGATTTTGGCTGTTGTTATGATAATTGCACCAGGTATTGAAATATTTGGTATTAAATATGTTTCAGCAAGAGTTGGTAAATTTGAACAAACAATAAATGAAAGTTATCTATACAGCAACAACATTCATTTGGAAACAAATAGTGTTCCAGTCACCATCACTTTTGGTGAAGGTAGCGGGGCATATGGTGTTCAATTTGTTCAACATTATCAAGGTTTTACCAAAGGTGAAAACACAGCAGGGGTTGAAATAACCAATGCCACTGGTGGCACATATGGTGGAACTGGTGATGTTTATATTAAAGTTAAAGAATATCAAAAATTTATTTGGGCAAACCAAGCTCAAGATTTTTATCTTAAAATAAAACTTCCAAGCACCTATCAAACTTCTGGCAAAATATATGTAAATTCAAACACAAGTGATGTAACATTTTCTAGCACAAGTGCAACAATAACTCTTAACACAATTGATGTTACAACAAAAGGTTTGTTAAAGTTTGATAGCAGATTTAACATAACAGGAACTTGTTCAATTTGTTCAAATGGCGAAATTATTGTTGGAGACAATTTGAAAGTTTCTGGTGGAATTAAAATAAAAACAGATAATGCTAATGTTAAAATTAATGATAGCATTTCTGGAAACATTGATTTTGAATCAAATTCTGGAAATTTGACATTTGTTTCATGTGCAAATCTTATTGCAAAAACACATATTGGTAATATCACTTGCTCAAATGCTGTTAATGGAAATGTTAATATTGAAACAAACTATGGCAATGTTAATATCCCAACAATATCAGGTTCTTCAAATGTTATAAAATCAACTTATGGAAATATTGATATCACAACTGCTAGTGCAGGAAACTTTACCATTGAAGCATCAAGAGGAAATGTAAATCTTGGCAGTGTTGTCAACGTTACTGTTACAACAGGAACCGGAAACATAACAGTTGGTGCGTCTAATGGTAGTGTTACTTTGTCGTCAAATGGTGGCGGCAATGTTCGAGTTACCGGTTCAATTTCTGCTAATGCGACTGTTACAACCAATGGTGGCTCTGCAATATTTGAAAAAGCTGTTGGCTCAAAATTAAAAGTTACTACTAATGGTGGAGAAGTTAAGTTTGTAACATGTCAAACATTGGAAGCAAACACAGGCAATGGTAAAATTTCTGCGTTTGAAACATCAAACACTGTTAATGGCAATGCAACAATAACAACAAGTGGTGGAAATATTTCAATAAATACAATCGCTGGTTCAACAAACGCCATAAGCACTTCTCGTGGCAGTGTTACAGTTGATAGCTTAAGTGGAACATCAACAATTGAAACTTATGAAAATGATATTAACATTGGTGCTGCTGCTAACTTAACAATAAGATCATCTTATTCAAGAGTTACTGTTGGTTCTGTTTCTTCAAGCATAAGTGTTACAACCAACGGAAATGTTGCTGTTGGAACAACAACTAAAAGTGTTTCTAATGCAACAATTTATGCTGGCAGTGGAGAAGTAACTTTAATTAATACAATTGGCAAAGTTGTGGCTTGCAGCAATAACAAAGTTACATTAAAAAACACTTCAAGCAGTGATATAACCATTAACTGTGAATATAATTCTAA
>CAMOCH010000005.1 GCA_946610655.1 uncultured Clostridia bacterium | reverse complement strand
AGCATTGCTGTGCCAATGATATATTTATCAAAATTTGTTGTGAGTTCAAAAAAGTTTTCTATGCTTGACGCATTAATAACAGCAGCATATTCCCCTTTTTTTGAAAGAATATATTCTGCAAAGCAAAATGGTTGTGCAAAATTTGCAAGTTTTGCCTTTGGCTTTTTTACCCCTTTTATTGTTGCATACAAAAGCCCATATTCAAGCGAAAATAATGTGAGTCTTTTGTCTGCATCTTTATAATCAACGCTTGCAAGCACAATAGCCTGCGTTTTTATTTCTTCCATTGTGTTTCCTATTATTTTTATTACATTTGCATGCTATTTTGATCGGCAATTTCTTGTTCCCTTTCTTTAATTAATTGTTTTGTTCCACGATATTTGCCATAATCATAGATGCTTCCTGTATATTGAAAACGTTTATAAAATCCGTCTGCTAAAAATTTTAATTTTTCAAGTTTTTTGTCCATAATATTTCTCCTTGTAGAAATATTTTGCCCAAATTTTATGTTTACTATTCTCTTGTGACAAAATTAGAATTTATTTTTATAAATCTTCTTCTTTATATCCAAAGGATGATGTCATATATTTATCTTTGTCCCAATCTTCTCTAACTTTAACCTGTAAATCAAGGAAGACCTTGCGCTCAATAAGTTTTTCTATAACTTTGCGAGATTTTTCACCAATTTCTTTAATAACGCTGCCATTTTTGCCTATAACAATTCTTTTGTGAGCATCAACACCACACACAATATTTGCTGAAATTGACGTCAATTTTTCTTTGTCTTCATAACTAACAATTTCAACAGCAAGTTTATGAGGGATTTCTTCTTGCAAAATATAAAGTGCTTTTTCTCTTATTATTTCCGCAACCATTGTTCTCACATTTTGATCGGTGAATATATCCGTTTCATACATTGGTTCGCCTTCTGGCAAGCATTCGAGCAAAGAATCTGTTAGTTTCTCCAAATTGTAACCTTTATGAGCACTCACTGGAAAAACTTCTTTAACAAATGAATATTTTTGAAGCCCAGAAAGTATTGGCAACACTTGTTGATAGTCTTTTTTAAATATGTCAACTTTATTTATTGCAACAAACACAGGCACGTCTGATTTTTCGAGACCTTTCAAAACGTTATGGTCTTCTTCAGTAAGTTTTGGTGCACTAACCACAACCAAAATTGCATCTGTTCCTTGCATTCCTGCATTTGTTGACTTGCTCATAAATTTGCCAAGCGCTGATTCTCTGTGTTGCACACCTGGGGTGTCAACAAAAATCATTTGACAATCTTCACGATTGAGTATTCCAAGCGCATTTCTTCTGGTTGTTTGAGCCTTTGGGCTTGTTATAGAAACTTTTTTGCCAACAATGGCATTAATAATACTAGACTTTCCAACGTTTGGACGTCCCACAACTGAAACAAAACCAGATTTATAATTTTTATTCATATTATTTCTCCAAATTTGATATATATTTTTCTATTTCTTCTTCTTTTTTGTGCATAACTATATAATCTTCGTCTTTAATATGGTCATAGCCAAGCAAGTGAAGAACACTGTGGATAACAAGCTTTCTAAGTTCTGCCACTGTTCCATTTTTATACTCTTTGCCCTGCTCTTTTGCCTTGCTTAAACAAAGGGCCATATCTCCAAGATATTCTTCTGTCATTTTTTCGCCAGCTTTAATCTCTGTTGCCGGAAACGATAAAACGTCTGTGACTTTGTCTATATTTCTAAATTCTTTGTTAAGCCTTTGAATTTCTTTTTTGTTAACAAACTTAATGGTTAATTCCAAATTCTCTTCGCCCAAAAACTTAAGCGCATATATTGCAGAACTTTGAGCAACCATTTTATATTTTTTTCTTGCAAACCCTAAAATATTGATTACCATTTTTATCTCCACTTATATTTTATAATAAATATAAAAAATTTTCAAGACAATTTTGCATAAAAAATGAGAACTTGCTGTTCTCACTTTTTTAATCCTATTTTTTCAACACTTGTCAAAAAGCAATCAACCTTGGTTATATTACCTTCTGTAACAACGCTATATGTGCATTCTATTGGTGTTCCAACCGTTTGTTTAAGTGCTTCATTTTTTGCCTTTTGAAAAATTTCTGCACGAACATCTTCAAAACTTTCTTCAATTTCAGTCATCTTAACTTCTTCATATATGGTTGTTTCAACCTTAATTGGCAAAAAGTTAGTTGTTAAATATTTTTCGCTCATAGTTTTTTCAAACAATTCAAACGGACTACTTTTTGCTGGCACAATAACAGCATTTGCAAACTTTATTGCATTTGTTTTAAAAACATTTCCCGTTTTTACAAGTTTATTTGTTTTTGAGTTATGCCAAGCTGTGCCAACATTCCAAACTCTTGCTTCAATATCTGCACGGGGCAAAACATTTCCATCTTTTTCAACAAGCACTTGCCCTGCAACAACAATATCCCCTGCCTTAACTTTTGCAATTCCACTAAATGTTGTTATGCTTGTTATTATGCAATTTTTTTGAGCAACAATGGCAGAATAATTTTGTTTATCTTCAATTTTGGCTTCAACCAAATTAACATACACTTTTGTGCCAATTCTTTCAATTGAACAATTTTTAACAAGAGCAAAATTTGCCATGACTTTTTGTTCAATTTCTTCAAAATTATTTGTTATTTTAATGCCTTTGGTAAGTCCCAAACTTTCAATATATTTTTTAATTTCTTGCATATTATTTTGCAAATAAATGCACGAATTTTCGTTTGAACAATTGTGGTTTTTTTCAAGAGCAATTTCAACGTTTGAAACATAAGAAACACTTTGCCACACAAAAAATATTGAAAACAAAATTCCTAAAAACGCACCTATACAATATGGCAATTTTTTTATAAAATTCACAATTCCAAATTCTTTTTGCACAGTAATTTTAATGTTATATTTTTCTGCTTTTTCTTTGCATAATTTGTAATTATTTTTACTCACCACAAACGTCATAGTTTTATCTTTTCTTTTTATATTTTTCATTTTTATGTTTGCAGCAGACAAATCAAACAAAAAGTTCTCAAAATTAAGTCCTTCAATTTTTACTTTAACGCTATTCATGTTTTTCTCCAACATACTCAATTTTTCCAAATATAACAAGTTCAGCATGAGAAAGCGATGCAATTTCTATATTTTTTCCACAAACATAAATAACTCTTTTATTTTTTGCCAAAATGCTAACATAATCTTCTTCAATTTTTAAAATTTTTTTATAGCCCTGAATCACTGCCCCTTTGCTTGGCATAAAAGTTATTAACAAATCTTGATAATCATCACCAAGCTTTAACATTTCTTTAATTTCTTCAAAAAAAGCCATAAGTTCTCCTTATGGTTTAATATATGATTATAGCAATTTTTATAGAATAAAAAAGCACCCACAAATTATGGGGTGCTGTTATTTTTTCTTATTTCTTTTATACTTTGCGTTTAAAATTGCTTCGTGCTCAACCATGCTTGAATAATCATCTGCAATAGGTTCTTCACGCTTTTGAGCAAATGGATCTTCAAATGGATTTGTTCTTCTTAACCCCAGCTTTTCAAAAGAATCTCTAAGTTGATCTTCAAATTTTTGGTTGCCTTCATCAATTTCTTTATCAGCTTTTTGTTGAATTTCTTCAATTGATGCTCTTTTTTCGCTGCTGCCAACACCAAAACCTGTATATTCACCAAGCAAATATTCTGGATTATATCTTTCAAGTGAAGAATAATCTCTTGCATAGTGGGCTCTTGGCTTTATTGAAAGTTCAGTTGCAAGTCTTTCCTCTTCAGCAATTCTTTCTGCCTCATTTTTTTCCATTTCTTCTGCTTGCTTTTGAAGTTCACCAAAACTAACAACTTTTCTATCATCTGCTTTAACTTTTGAAAGTTCTCTCTCATAAGCTTCTGCCTCTGGAGAAAGTGGAATTTCAATGTTTGTGTTAACTGATTCAGGTTGCTCTGGAGTTCTTTCAAAAACTCTTTCAACTGTTGCAGTTCTTGAATCAGCTTCGATTGACTTTTTACTGATTTTTGTAACTCTTTCTTTTTTTGAAATTTTAAAAGTTGTATCTTTTGGCTTTTCTTCTACTTTCTTTTCTTGTGCAGGCTCAGCTTTTTTACTTTTTTTGCCTTTCTTCTTACCACCATTTGAAAAGAACAAACTTGCCAAGATGATGACTCCACCAATAACTGCAACAATGATTAATGTTGTTACCATATTTCACCCTACACTCTTGGAGGTCTTGATGGTTTTGTTGCAGAAATTGAATCTTTATTTTTTTCAGAAATGCTGTTACGCATGTCAGTGTCTGCTTGAATATTTTGCATATCGTAGTAATCATTGATAGAAACTTTTCCATTTTTCAATGCTTCTGCAAGAGCTTTTGGAACTTCTGCTTGAGCACGTGTAACTAAGGCTTGCATTTCTTGAACTTTTGCTTTCATTTCTTGCTCAGCAGCAAGCGCCATAGATTTTCTCTCTTCGGCTTTTGCTTGTGCAATCTTTTTATCTGCTTCTGCTTTTAAAATTTGAAGTTGTGCGTCAATGTTTCTACCAACGTCGATATCTGCAATATCAATAGAAACAATTTCATATGCTGTTTTGTTTCCAAGACCTTTTTCAAGAAGTGTGCTTGAAATAAGTTCTGGGCTTTCCAAAATCATTTTATGGTTATCTGTTGAACCAACAGTTGTAACAATACCTTCACCAACACGGGCAAGAATTGTTTCTTTGCTGGCACCATAAATTTGTTTGTCCATGTTACTCATGATTGTTACTTTTGCTTTAACGAGTAGTTCAATACCATCTTTTGCAACGGCAGAAATTTTATCTGTTTCAATAATTTCTGGAACAATACTGGTTTTAACAGCTTCATAAACGTCTCTTCCTGCAAGGTCAATTGCTTTTGCTTGCGCAATAGTCAAATCCATGTTTGCAGAGTGTGCAGCAACAAGGGCAAGCACAACTTTATCAATTCGTCCACCTGCCATTGCGTGAGTTTCAAGTTCATCAATTGTTATCTTTACACCGGCTTTTCTTGCTGTTATGTAATTTGAAACAATCATGTTAACATCAACTTTTCTCATTTTCATTCCAACAAGTTTACCCATGGTTACATGCGCACTTGAAACAAGTGCTTGAAACCATAACTTCATTGGAACCAATATTATAAGTGTTATGATTATTGCAAGAATTAAAACCAAAATGATTGAAAGTGCAACAATTCCTCCAACACTCATTGCTGAAACAAAATATTGTGTGTTCATATTTGTTTCCCCCTATTTTTTTCTTACGATATGATTATATCATTATTATTTGCAATTTTCAATAACATTTTGAAAAAAATATTCATAATTGAATATAATATATTTATGTACTAGCTGTAATCATTTGCCAGATGCAATTTGCTTATGATAAAATATGTGTATTAAGGAGTGAAATTATGGAAGAAAATCAAATAAATAATGACACCCAACAAGAAAATGTGAAAGTTGAAGAAACTGAAACTCCAAAAAATAAATTTGAAGTTGAAAGTTATTCAAAAAGTTCTTTAAACTATGTTGAAAAAATGCGCCTTCGTGGAAAAATGTTCAAAGTTGACATTCCTTATTTGGATCACACATTAACAAAACCAGAAAAACCAAGAATTATGTATCGCATTGTTGCAATCATAATATTTGTTTTGGCAGCTGCCGCTATTGGACTTGGGCTCTTTCTTGCCGCAAGCACTCTTCCAAACTTAATTGGTGCAACTGGTGAAGTTGGATCATCTTCTCCAAGTTGGGATCCTCTTAACATTATTTCTGGGCTTAGTGGTGCTGCCATTGGACTTGCTATTATGTTGATGATTGGTGTGTTTATTCTTTTTGCCACAGCTTGTGCTTACCTTATCACAACTGGGCTAAATTGTTTGAACCTTGCAACTGCAACAACAGAAGAAATGGCATTTGGAACCAAAGCAAGTCAGTTTACATGGAGCCTTATTGCTGCAACTATTATTGGATTTGTTGTTGGAACATTTGCAATATTTCTTAGCAAAGGTGCAACTTTAGGAATTATTGTGGGCTGCGTTTTATATGCTATATCTGTTGTTTTGATTGTTGTTTTTGTTAGAGTTATTATTGATAGAGTTAACTGTTATAAATTCACAAAAACTCTTGACCCTGCTGCTTACGAAAACACAAAAGCACACTTTGATGCTATTAAACAAGCAAAAAGAAGAAAAGAATACTATAGTAATCATTCAACAAGTATATGGAGGTAGAGATGTCAAAAACAAGTGGACTTATTCAATTTTTAAATTTTATTGGAAAACTTTTAGACTACCGCATTGTCTATACAAATATTAAAAACGATCCAGACCTAAAACCATACAGCAAATACTTTGCTGGAAAATCAATACTAAACTCTATTTTATTTTTGATTCTCTCTCTTGGTGGATCAGCAATGGTTTATATAGGCTTCACTCGCAATCTTGCTGTTATATTTAACATCTTTGTCATCATCATGGGATTTGGTTTTGTTATATACTCAATAGGTTGTTTCTTCCTTGCATTTTCTGCAACAATCAAACAAATCAAATTAAATCGCAGACCAATATCTTGGATTGCCCTACTATTATTCCTTGTTTGTTTGGGGCTATTTGCTTTTGGAATGTATATAATACTCAAAAAATTACATTTATAAAAGAAAGTCGCATTAAGCGACTTTTTTGTTGCACAAAATATTATTTATTTGATTTTTGATAGTTTATGTAATATAATGCTTTTTGCATGGAAGCGTATCGAAGTGGTCGCACCGAGCCGCACTCGAAATGCGGTTGTCGGAGAAATCCGGCACGTGGGTTCGAATCCCACCGCTTCCGCCAAAATCTATAAACTAAGAGGCTTTATGAAACTTTATTTTACCAGACATGGAAGAACTGATTGGAATGAGCTCCACAAAATTCAAGGCGTAACTGATATACCTTTAAATGCCTTGGGAATTAAACAAGCAGAAGAAACAAAAAGTAAACTTGCTGATAAACAATTTGATTTGATTATCTCTTCTCCACTTCAAAGAGCACATAAAACGGCAGAGATTATCAAAGGTAATAGAACTACCCCAATAATAATCGACGAGCGCATAACAGAACGAAAGTTTGGACAAATGGAAGGACATATTGATAAAGAATTAAATGAATATGACTTATGGGATTTAAAAACAAATCTTAATGTAAAAAACATTGAAACAGTTCATAATTTTTCCAAAAGAGTTTATGACTTTTTGAATGATATCACAAAAAAATATCATGACAAAAATATCTTAATTGTTTCTCATGCTGGTGTTAGCATTTTTGTTAAAATGTTTTTCAAAGATGCTGACCTATCAAAACCACTTCTATCAATGTGCATAAACAACTGCGAAGTCTTGGAATATGAAATTTAGTTAATTAACAAAAAAAAACGCCCAAAATTGGGTGTTTTTTTATTAAACATAATTTTTTTGCAATATTTTAATATTTTTAATTATTATTTTGTCAATTTTTGCGTTTTTATGTGCTCCCAAGGGAATTCTTCTCTTCCAAAATGGCCAAAACATGCAGTTTGTTTATAAATTGGCTTTAATAAGTCCAATTCTGCAATCATATTGCTTGGCGAAAAATTGAAATTTTTGTTTACATACTTATATATTTCTTCAATTGTCACTTTTTCGGTCCCAAATGTTTCTATGTTTATTGAAATTGGTTCGGTCATTCCAATGGCATAACTAACTTGAATTTCACACCTGTCTGCAAATTCATGCGCAACAATATTTTTTGCAACATACCTTGCATAATATGCACCAGAACGGTCAACTTTTGTGGCATTTTTGCTGGAAAAACAACCTCCTCCCACTCTGCCAACTCCACCATAGGTGTCAACAACAATTTTTCTGCCTACGCAGCCACTATCGCCGTAGCTTCCCCAAATTGTAAATTTGCCACTTGGGTTAATAAGAACTCTCACCTTTTTAAGTAGTTTTTTATATTCTTCCAAAACTGGCTCAACCACTTCTTCTGCAATTTGTTTTTGAATTTTATAGTATGTGAGTGTATCTTTATGCGAAACAGAAATTAAAACCGTGTCGATTCTAACTGGTTTGTTTTCATCATATTCAACAGTAACTTGAGCTTTTGCATCTGCAAAATAATTTTTGTTTTTTCTTCTAAGTTCATCAAACTTTTTCATAAGTTTGTGACTGACAACAATTGGAAGTGGCATATATTCTTTTGTTTCATTGGTTGCATAACCATACACCATTCCTTGGTCGCCAGCTGCAAGTTCATCTTTAACAACGGCCTGATATATATCTGGGGACTGTTTGCTTATCTCTTTAATAATTTTAAATTTTTCGGCATCGTAACCAACATCTTTTAACACTTCTTTTGCAATTTTATCATAGTCTATTTTGGCTTTGGTTGTTGCTTCGCCGTATATAAACAATTTATTGTTTTTTATGGCACACTCAACAGCCATTTGACTGTTTGGGTCTTGCTTTAATGCTTCGTCCAAAAAACTGTCTGCAATAATGTCACAAGTTTTGTCTGGATGACCCATGTTTACGCTTTCGCTAGTGATTAATTTTTTCATATTTTTTTCTCCTTTTACCAAAAAGAAAACCCATCGCAAACGACAGGCAGTAATCAAAAAATATAACCCATCGTTTCAGACTTTAGCACCTTACTTTTTGCAGGTTGCTGTGGCGTCTTTGGGTCTGTCCCTCGGCCACTCTTTATGGTAATTTAACTTTACAAAATTATGCCGTTATTGTCAAGCAAAATTGATACGTGAAATCTATGTAACAAAAAAGCTGGACGGTTGTCCAGCTTTTACATTGTTGGTTCTTGAGTGTTTTGCTCTTGCTGCCTTTGATAAAGTTTTATCATTTTTCTGGCGTCTCTGTTAAGAATTTTTCCTCTGTTTTGTTTTTCAATATATCTTTCTACAGTTTCTTTTTTAGCTTCCAAAATTTCTTGTTGAACTCTTATATTATTCATTTGTTTCTCTTCAATTTCTTCATCTGTAAATTGTGGAGATTCTTTTGAATAAGTTTGAGATTTTATTTGTGCTAATATATCTTTATGATTTTCTAGTCTTTGTTCTGCGCCTTCTGCATCAATTTTTTTAAAATTGTTAATAAGTTTCATTTCTCTTGCCGACAAATGTTCACCATTTTCAAGTTTTTCAATAAGTTCATTATATCTTTTTAAATTATAAAAGTCTTTCCAGCCTTTTTCAAATTCAATAATTTCTTCTTGTTCATCAATATTAAGCAAATCTTCATCTGAAAAACCAAGGGCAATAATTTGACGAACATTTTCAATTGTTTTATCTTTTTCATCAGCAATATTATATATTTTGTCAACAAACTCAATGGCAAGTTTAAGTGCTGCCCATTTATCTTCCCAACTCTTTTTAACAACGGCAGATCTATCACTATTTAACTCGTTATAAGACACATCTAGCTTTGTTATAAGCTGGTTTAATATGCTTCTGGTTTGCTTATCTTTAACGCCTTCAATAATTGCTTTTATTGTATCAGAAAAACCACTGTCGTCATTATACTCTTTTTTAGAAAGGGTAACCAAGTGTTTAAGAGATATTGCATTGCAAGAAATTGGGTGACCAATGTTGATAAATTGATTTATCTCATCAAAAATGTGAACATGAGCAAAATCTAGCGTTGAATTATATAGTTCATTAAACATTTTATGATTATATGATTCGTTTCCATCATTATAAAATTCTTTGTCGGTGGTTCCAAGTTCATTTCTGTGAGCTTCGGCTTTGTTCCCTTGTCCTTTGCTTTCAAGTCTTATCAAGTTTTGAGCATTTTTAAGTGTTCCATCTGGAGAACACTTTATGCTTACTGCAAAATCAAATGTTGGAACATCTTGCACATTCATATAACTTTGAGTTGTTGGAGTAAGTTCAATAACTCTAAAATATCTTTTTAGTTTGCCGTTAACATCAGCAAACATTGTTTGAATAAAATTCTTATTATCTATTTTTGGTTCTTCAGCACCATGGCTTTGATCAATGTGATGTTTTGTTTGATGAATAAACATTGAAAGTGAATGATTGTCTATAACAGGATATTTTCGTGCCTTGGCGTCCAAAACTGGGTTTTCTAGATAAATGGCACTTGTTGCGTTTTTGTAACCATTTTCTCTTTGTTTTTGCCACTCTGTTTCAGCCAATTGTTCTGATTCAACAATATCTTCGGCATTAATATCATAAAGTTTATCAACATAATTTCCAAAATATGGATTATCAGCTGAAAAAGCAAGGTTTGGATTTTCCTTTTTTATTTTATCACACAAATCACCAAAGTTTTTTGAAGGTTCTTTAATCATTTGCTCGGTAATTTGAATTTCATCTTTGTGAATATAAGATAAAATATCATGAAATTTTTTGCTTTTATCGTAAAATTTAAGCATTGGATAAATAAGGTTTTTGTTTTTTAAAGCAATATCTGTTAAATAAGCTTTTGAAAGGCTTATTTCTTTTGCAGAAAGTTCATCAACAAGTTCTGGAACTTCATCTTCAAAAGCTTCTGCTAGTCTTGCTTCTTCTCTTATAAACAAATTACTAAGTTTTGCAATTAATTGTGTTTTTAAAATTTGATAAACTTTCATATTTCACCTCACAAAACTTTTATCTTCCGTTCAATAAAATTATATAATACAAACGCAATTTAGTCAATACCAACATAATAAAAAAAACACCAAATTTTTGGTGTTTTATTTTTTTATGAACCGATTGAGTTGTTTAATTCTTCATAGCTCATTTTGTTAATATATTCAACTTTGTTGTTTTCAACATATTCATTATATATTTTGTTTCTTTCAATTGTGAATAATCTTCCACTTGAACCAACAAGTTCATCACGAATAATATCATAAATAAATTCATAGATTGTTTGGCTTGAAGAAGTTGTGATATATGTTTCTTTTAAGATATTTATTGCTTCATCTTCTGTGAGTGTTGGAGTTGTTCCATAGATTGCATCATATGTGATTCCTGGTGTTACAGAACCAGCTGAATAAACATCATTAATAACAATCATGTGAATGCCATAATCAGAAATATAAAAATTCTTTTCTGCAGTAAGTGAATTTAAAACAGATGCATCGCCTGCAACATATTGTTGAACTAGCTCTCTTGCACCATTTGTAAACTCACTAACATATGAGCTTCCCCCAACTTTGTTGTTGTCTGGTCGGTTTGAAATTATCATACCAACAAAATCAGAAAGGTCACTTCCAAGTGATGCTGAATCTGCAGAATATTTGAATGTTAATTGCATAAACAAGTTAGAGAAAATTCTGTATTTAACACTATCAATTGTTGCTGTTGTTGCACTTTGATATTGACTGATAAGGTCGGTTGAAATAACAAAATCAATGTTTTCATTTTCTTTAAGAAGTGTTTGAACAGCTTCTAAATCTGAATTTGTTTTATTTGCTTCAAGCACAGCAAGTGTTTGATTGTATGATGTGTTAAATGACGCAAGAACATCACTAACTTTAACTTTTGCAAGTGTGCATGTTTCAAACTCTGCTTGAGTTAAATGAACTGGTTCATCATCTGTTCCAATATAATAGTATTTTGTAAGTTGTTCACCATCTGTTTTGTTTTCATCTTTAACAACTTTATAGTCTGCATCGTAGAATACTTCTTTACCTTCAAAATCATAAACATCATAACCATTTTCATCACGGTAAGTTACATTTTTGTAGTCTTCCCAAGATGTTAATGCGTTGTTGTCTTCATCTTTCAAATTTTCAAAGAAATTTTTTCGTATAAGCTCATAAATTGCATATTGATCTGTTGAAGATTCAGAGTTTTTGCCAGGAATTTCTGCAAGTGCTGCTGTAACATCTCCATCAAATTTAACAAGCAAATGACGAACTGAGAAATAATAATATTCACCATTGAAATGATAAAGCAAAAGTGCTTCGGTTGCAGAAGATTCAACAACAGTTATATAGTTTTCTTCTGTGTTATAATTTTGAATATTTTTTCCAAGAAGTTGCAAATATCTTGCAAGAATTGTTGAATTACTTAAATAATAGTAATCACTTGTTTCATCTGTTATAAGGCTTTTAACATAGCTTTGATACATGTTGTAGAGATATGTTTCATAATAACTTACATAAAGATTTTTAACCATATCAAACAAAGTTTGTTCTTGAGATTTAGATATTCCCTTTGATTTGTTTGAAAGAAGAAGATTGCTTATGAACATTTGATATGCAACATCTCTTGTTTTTTGAGATTCTTCATCAATAACTGTGTAATATGCTGTATTTTCAAATTTAGCTTTAAGGTCTGCAATTGAAACATAGTCAACTTCGTCTTCTGTTTCAACTTCTTCAAGAGTTAAATATGTTGCAAAAGTTCTAATCATGTCGTTTACTCTGCTTGCAGCAACATCTTTGCCAACTTCATAAGTGAGTGCATCACCTGTGTTTGTTGAAACCAAGTATTTGCAAACATAGTCTTTCATGCCTTCAAAAGAATAATCTTCATATTTATAACTTTTCACGTCATCTGATGAAGAACTGCTGCTGGCAAGTCTTGTTGGAAGTTCATCTTCTTCAACACCTTGTTCCAAAAGAAGAGCTTTTTCTTTGGTGTTAACGCTTGATGCAATGCTTTCAAAAACTTGAAGCCAAACTTTTGCATCATCACCTTCGCTATATTCAAGAACATTCTCTTCAATTAATGCATTTGTTTTTTCAATAATTGCATATTTTGCAATAATGTTTTTGTAGAATGCATCCATGATTGAATCATTGTCATACATGTAAAAATATGATGAGTTTTCATTAGAAAAACTATACCATAAGTCTGATATTTCTTGTTTTGTTAAAGTTGTGTTACCAACTTTGAGTGCGTCTGCTTTGAGTGCTTCACTTTTGCTTGGAACAATCAAAGCACAACCAGTTAGCACTCCGATTAACATAAAGAAACCAAGTATTAGTGAAAAAAATCTAGTTCTTAAAGTTTTCAAGTTAGTATCTCCTGTAAGTCATAATAATATATTATATATTATATTGCAATAGGCAAAAAAGTCAAGTATTTGCCAAAAACAAAATAATATTAATTCTTACTCTTGTTCATAAGCACATTAGCGTATTCAACAAATTCTTTAAGTAGCAGATAATTGCCCTTGCTGCTGCTTGTGCTTGCAAACTTAATCTTTGGCTCATTTGATAAATCTAGCGAGCAGTTATTTCTAAATTTATATATTGCCTCGCCCAAAATTGAGTTTTCCATTATATCTTCTCTATTTTCAAATTGCAAATATGCAGCATTTGCAGAAACAAAAAACTCAGTTATTTTTAAGTTTCCAGCAAGATTTTTAACATAGGCAATATCTATCAAATTGAGAGTTTCTTCTGGCACTTTGCCAAAACCATTCTCAAATTCTTCAATAACATCTTGCATATCTTCACTGCTGGCAATTGCAGAGATTTTTTTGTAGGCAATCATCCTTTGTTCACTTTCAGAAATGTAGCTTTCTGGCACAAATGCATTGATTTGCACTTTCATTTGTGTTTCTGTTCTTTCGGCATATGTTTCACCTCTTGCTTCTGCAACAGCTTGCGCCAAAAGTTTTGAATACATATCATAACCAACTTTTTGCAAAAAGCCATGCTGTTCTGCCCCAAGCACATTGCCTGACCCTCGAATTTCCAAATCTCTCATTGCAAGTTTAAAGCCGCTACCAAACTCAGTAAATTCACTTATAGCATCAAGGCGTTTATATGCTTCTTCGGTTAAAACCTTGCTGTACTCATAGGTGAAATATGCATAAGCCATTTTGTTTCCTCTGCCCACTCTTCCCCTAATCTGATAAAGTTGAGAGAGCCCAAATCTGTCTGCATCACAAACAATAAGAGTGTTCGCGTTTTCAATATCTATTCCGTTTTCCATAATGGTTGTGCAAATAAGAACATCGGCCTTACCACCATAAAAATCATAAACCACTTGCTCCAAAACATTTGCAGGAAGTTGTCCATGCCCAACAAGTACTTTAACCTCCGGCACAATTTGCTTAATTTTTGCAGCAAAATCATAAATGCTTTCAACTTTGTTATACAAAATGAATGTTTGACCACCACGATTATATTCTCTCATTATTGCATCGCGAACAAGCCCATCAGAAAACTCTGTTACATAAGTGTTAACAGGGAGCCTTTCGGTTGGTGGTGTTGAAATAACCGAAATATCTCTAATTCCAGACAAACTCATGTGGAGTGTCCTTGGAATTGGAGTTGCAGAAAGTGTGAGAACATCAACATTTGGATGCTTGTTTTTTAATTTTTCTTTATCATTAACTCCAAATTTTTGCTCTTCATCAAGAATAATAAGTCCAAGATCTGCAAATTCAACATCTGAACTTAAAATTCTGTGTGTTGAACAAATTACATCAATCTTATGATCTTTAAGTTTTTGCAAAATTTCTCGTGATTCTTTTGGTGTTTTGAACCTGTTTAGAACTTCAACATTAACTCCAAATTCATTCATTCTTTTTTTGCAAGTGTTATAATGCTGTTGACAAAGAATCGTTGTAGGTGCAATAAAAGCAACCTGCTTGTTATCTAGTACTGCTTTAAATGCAGCACGCATGGCAACTTCAGTTTTTCCAAAGCCCACATCACCACACAAAAGCCTATCCATAACCTTTGTGCTTTCCATATCTTTTTTTATTTCATTGGAACTTGTTAATTGATCTTGCGTTTCAACATATTCAAAACTATTTTCAAACTCTTTTTGAACCATGTTATCTTCAGAAAATGGATAACCTTTAAGAGCTTCTCTTTTGGCATATAGTTGAACCAAATCAAATGCAAGTTTTTTAACACTTTGCTTAACTTTTTGTTTTACTTTTTCAAAATCTGTCCCACCAATTTTTGATAGTTTTTTTGGAGTTTCTCCACCAGTAAATCTATCAAGCAAATTCATCTGCGTGGTTGGAACATAAAGTTTATCTCCATCACGATATCTAACAACAACATAGTCTTTTGTGCCAAGCGTTCCACTTAGCTGTGTTACGCCTTCGCACACGCCAATTCCATGCACACTATGAACAACATAGTCTCCAACTTTTGGAATTGAAAACACATCATTTCTGCCAGTTGAAAGTTTAACACTACTATTTTGCTTTGCAAACAAGTCATAGTTGCCAATAACAACAATTCTTTCTTTAGGGAGAATGAAACCACTTGGATAATCGCATAAAATGATTGCTGATTTTTGTGGCAAACTTTCCTTAAAAATTGGCAAATCAATATCATAACTAGATAATTTTTTTTGCAAAATTTCTGCATTTTTTTTGCTAACACACAAATAAACAATAAACTCGTTGTTTTGCCAAATTTCCATATCATGAGCAAGACCTGCTGTATCACGAATATATTTGCTAACTGGCTTACTAGAAAAATCCACAACAACTTGTGGGTCAAAAAACTTATTTGCATTTGTTATTTTTTGAAAAACAACCGATGTAAATTCATTCATTGATTTTAATAATTTATCAAAATTGATAGTTGCATTTTTTGCATTTGCAATAAGAGCACCATTATTTTCTAAATCTTTAAGTCTAAGCGAATTTTCTTTTTCACATGCAGCAAATGTGTCATATATAAGTTTTGCCTCATCAATAAAACAGACATATTCTTTGCCAGAATATTTCATATAATCAAAAAGCGAATAAACTTTGCTGCTGTGACTTAATAATAAATCCATTGAATAAGATCTTTCGCCAGTTTCAAACTTTCTAACAAGTTCTTCCACTTGACTAACAAAAACTGCCCTATCGTTTACATTTTCAATCTTTGAGCCATCTAATTTTGTTAAAGCGTTTAATATATTTTTTGAATCTTTTTCATCAATTAATAAATTTGAACAAGGGCAAACGCTTACCATTTTTAAATCTTTAACAGCATTACCAGTGTCTGTTAATTCTTTTATGCTTTCAATTTGGTCATCAAAATAATCAATTCTAACAGCATAATCCATGTTAATTGCAAATATATCAACAATTTCACCACGCGCAGTAAAAAGACCTTGTTCACTTGCAAAATCACTTCTTATATATCCAGCAGAAACAAGTTTATTTGTAAGTTCTTTTGGAGAAATTGTTTGACCAACTTTTAAATGCAGTATGCTCTCTGCAAAATTTTGAGGGCTTGGCAGCGGAACAAACAAACTATCAACAGTTGCAACAACTGCATTTTCCTTGTTTGAAAACATTGATAGCAGAGTTTTCATACGCATGTTATTGTTTTCATTTGATTGTGCTTTTTTATATAAAAAACTATCTGTATTTGCAGGAAAAACATTGGCGTTTTTGCCAAGTTTTTTAAATTGCTGTTGAACTTTTGTTGCAATAATATAATCGCTAACAATAAAAAGAACATTGTCTGAACACATTGCAGCAATTGGTGCCCTCAAACTATTTTGCACGCCAAAAGCCGAGCATGATTTTTTTGCTCGGGTTGCATTTTTTATTGTGGAGAAATTTTCTCCAAAGTTTTCACTAACTATGTTCATATTAGCCATTATATTTTTGCATGATAGCATCAAGTGATGCTCCATGCACATATTCTATCACAGCATCAACTGCTTTTTCAATAGAATTTTCAAATTCTTCACTCTTTGGCATTTTGCCAAGCACATGAGAAATTAAGTCACCATTAATTGGTTTATCAATACCAACTCTTATCCTTGCAAAGTCTTGACCACACAAACTAACCAAACTTCTAAGCCCGTTGTGGGTGCCTGCTGAACCGGTTTTTCTTATTCTTACACTGCCTACAGGAAGGTCAATGTCGTCAACAACAATCAAGCAGTCTGACAAATTTGCGTTAAGTTTAGAAAGAACGCTAGAAAGGCACATTCCACTGTTGTTCATATAGGTTGTTGGCTTAACAAAATACACTTTTTCGCCATCAATATTTGCTTCATAAACAATACCATTGCACATTTCTTTGTGTTTAGAAATTCCCAATTTTGCAAGAACTTTATCCACAACCAAAAAACCAACGTTATGGTTGGTTTTTTCATATTCTTTACCAATGTTTCCAAGGCCTAATACTATTTTCATTTTAATTTCCTTTTATGTTTGTGAATGCAGGAACAGAAACATCTTGCTTTATGTATGCTCCTGCAAGAATAGCAGAACCTTCACCTATTGTTGCCCCTGAGCCAACTTTAACATCACTAATATCACTGCCAATACATTTTGCAGCAGCACAAATGGTTACGTTTGTTGCAAGTTTTGTGTTGATAAGCAAAGCCATTTCTCCAATTTTGCAATCTTTGTTTGTTGTTGAGTTTGTTATGTTTGCACCTGCAGAAATTATAGACTCTTCTCCAACAACAGATTTATTCATAATAACACAATTATTGCCAATAATTGCATTATCATTAACAGCAGAGCTAACAATATTGCAAGAATTTTTAACAATAACATGTTCATCAATTTTGCTATCAATAATAACAGAGTTTGAGCAAATTTTGCTGTTTGCTCCAATTGTGGTTGTTCCTTCAAGTTTAACAAATGGTTCAATCACAGCTCCTGCATCAATAGAAACAGTGCAGTCAATATATGTATTTTGTGGATTTGTTAAAACTACACCATTTGACAAATGATATTTCGCAATTCTTTCACTAAGCACTTTTTGCGCAAAAACAAGTTTATCAATACTATCAATTTTCACAAGTTCTTTTGCTTGCACATCATGTGTGCTCATTGCATAAACTGCTTGTGCATTTTTTAAATATTCTGTTTTGAACATATATGCACGCTCAAACTTGCACACTGGTAAATCTTTTTGCACAGCATAATCAATAATTTCTTTGACCCCTGCTTTTGTGATAAGTGGTGTGTCACTAAATAAAACAAGTGTATATTCTGCATTTTTAAGCATAGGTCGAATTGTTTGAAGCAAATCATCGTCTTCATTATAGTTAACAAGAACTGCTGCACTTGGTGCACTTCTCACCACCCAATTAAACATGCTTGCACCCAAAATGTTTATATCATAACTTTTTTTACCAAAATTTTGAAAATCATCAACCAAAAGCACAATGGTGTCAACATTACTTGCACCACTTTGTGTTTTTTCGGTTGCTGTTTGTGTTTCTTCAATTATTTCATACATACTCATATTTTTATTTTAATTATTTTATAAATAATTGTCAAATTTTTTAAATATAAAAAAACGCCAAATTTTGGCGCTTATTTATTTTCTTTTTTCTGCAAAATATTGTTTTACCAAATTTTCACAATCTTGTTTTAAAACTCCACCGGTTATGTTTGTTTTGTGATTTAAACCAGATCTCTCATTAATTTCTTCTGAAGACAAAACATTTTGTTTGTTTGCATATGCACCAAAATACAAATTTTTTATTCTTGCATTTAGTATTGCTCCCATACACATTGTGCAAGGCTCCAGTGTAACATAAATGTCGCAGTCAACAAGTCTAAAATCTTTAAGTTTTTTGCACGCTTTTGATATTGCAATAATTTCAGCATGCTTGGTAGCGTCTCCGTGCTCCCTTTGATTATATGCCTTTGCAATAATCTTTCCATCTTTCACAACAACTGCACCAATTGGCACTTCATCTTTTTTATACGCAATTTTTGCAAGGCAAAGAGCCTCGGTCATAAATTTTTCTTCCATCAATTTTTCCTCAAACATATTATACACCAAAAGAGACTTATTTAGGCAATCAAAAATGCCCTGATTTTTTTGCAAAATTTGTTTAAATTCAGTTGCAGGAAACGGATGACTAAAATTGTCATCACCAAGCTCAATAGTAAGAGCAGGAATTTTCATTTTTTGAACGCACCAATCTTTATACCCACCACTGCTAAAGTTTTCAGTGCTCTTAATTTGATAACCGGTGCTATACCCAAAAATTTCAGCAATTTTTTTATCACGCTGTCTTAATCTACCAGTTTGAAAAAAATCATAATAAATTTCTTCACCCTTTAAATGATAACTTATTGTGATAAAGGGACTAATTTTTTTGGTGAATTCAGCCACAGCTCTGCTCTCTTTTTCACTAAAAGGTTTTTTACCATAATATCCATGCGAGCATGGTGACGCCACTTTAGTGTATTGGTTTTGCCAATTTGCATCAAAATTGTTATTTAAATCAACGCCCCTGAAATTTGCTTTAAACATGCAATTATTTTGATTTTTTAATATATTTTTCAGTCTTTTTTGCCATTTTTTATTAAAATTTTGCGTTTTTCGCAAGCAAATTTCAATTCCATCAGGGTTAATCATTGGTAAAAACGCAATATTACATTTCAAATCTATGTTTTGCTTATTTAATTGCATAATTTGATGACAAATTAAGTTGCAAGAAAGGTTTTCTCTCGCATGAATTCCTGCCGACAATATTGACCACAAAAAAGATGGGTTCTTTTCATATAAAACAGCATATATGTTTTTACCCATCCATGTTTTTCCAATTATTTTTATACTAAATTTATTTTTATCAAGTTTTTTCAAAAATTTTTGTAGTTGGTTATAATTCATAATATAATTTATGAATTGCTATTTAAATATGTTAACCACCAAAACCAACAATTAACCACTTAATCCATTGATATGCAAAATAGATAATAAAAATTCCATAGGTTGCAATGGTCGCCAAAACTTTATATCTATTTGGTTTTTCTTGTGATAATTCATCAACAGGTTGCTCTACGTTTGTTATTTCTGCTTCAATGGTTTCTGATGCGTTATCACTATTAACAGTAACTTGCACTTTGTTTTGGTTAACTTTTTCACTTTGCTTTTTGATGTATTTTGTTATGTAAATTATTGCAACAACACCAGCCACAGCAAATAAAATTCCGGTTATTAAAGTTACTGCAATTGCAGAAGAAGTTATCTCTCCTGTTTCTGACGAACCAGTGTTTCCACTAACCTGAGTTATAAAAGTTATTGTTATTGCAATAAAGTTATTAAAGAAATGAATGAGCATTGTAACCCAAATATTTTTTGTTTCCCATGCAATATAACCAAGAATAATTCCAAGGAGCAATTGATGGACTGTTTGGTCAGGGTTTCCATGCATAAGCATAAACAAAAATCCACTTACTATTATTCCAATCCATTTGTTAAGACCACGAAAGCTGTTTAAAACAACTCCCCTAAACAAAAGTTCTTCGCAAAATGCAGGAACAACACATACAGTTATTATGCTAAGCACATACAAACCAAAGTTTGAAACATTGGTGTCACCAAGAACTCCTTGGTAACCAAACTTTTCCATAAGCATAATAAACCCACTTGTAAGTCTTGAAAAAGCAATAATGCTAATACCAGCAATCGCAAGAGCAAAAAGCACAATTTTTCCATTAAATTTCTTATTCAATGTTGTTGATTTATAAATATCTTTATTTCTAAATAAAACAACACTAAAGCTTGCTGCAACAAACAACAATTCCAAAATTACAGTTAAAACAGTATTAATTGCTCCACTTCTTGGAATATATGAAATTGCAAGAGAAAAAACAAATTCCAAAATCACAAAAACTAGACACGCAAGTGCTCCATCAAAAATGTCAAAGGTTTTCTTTTTGTTCAATAAGTTTTGATTTTCCATATTTCTCCCACTTATATTGTAAAAATTTAAATTTAATTTATGTTTTTATGCCAAATTGTTAATTTATTGTTATTGTTTTTCCAACTTTATTTTGATATGCAAGCAAAAGCAGTACATTTTTTTGATTTGCAAGCTCCAACTCTTCAGCAACTCTTGAATATGCTATTTCAGGAGTATTACTGTTTTCTGAAATGTGAGAAAGCACAATAACTTTTGTTTGATTTTGGGCAAATTTAACGCAAGCTGTTGCACATTGGTCATTTGAGAGATGTCCAAATTTTCCACTTATTCTGGTTTTTAATATTTTGGGATATCTGCAGTTTGCAAGCATATTAATATCATGATTGCATTCAATATAAACCACTTTACATCTAGACAGCATGTCAACTTGGTTGTCAGTTATTATTCCAAGATCTGTGCATACACCAAGTGCTCCACCACCAGCTGATAAAATAAAACTTGCACAACTTTTGCTATCATGAAAATTTTCCATAGGGTGCACACTAAAATCTCCAACTGAAAAATTATTGCCGTATTCAAATGTAATAAATACATTTTGTGATAGCGCTGGAGATTTTTTTAATATCTCTTCTTTAACAAGATTATGTGCAAAAATATGAACATCTTTATTTTTGTTTACAAAACATTCAAGCCCTGCAATATGGTCACTGTGCTCATGAGTTATAAGTATTGCATCAATATTTTCTGGTTTTTCACCAATTTCAGCAAGGCTTTGAGACAATAATTTATAGTTTATACCAATATCAATCAATACTTTTGTTTTATCTGTACAAACAAAAGTGCAATTACCCTTGCTGCCAGATGATAGATTTGTAACTTTCATACGAGCATTTTAACATATTTTTGCTTAAAAATAAAGCATTTTAATTTGTGTAACCAACAACATTTGAACCATTTATCCAACCTGCAAAAAAGTTATCCAAATCACCATGACACACCGATTTCATAACACCTATAAAATCTGATGCATTTGCAACAGCATATGAATATTTTTGATAATATTTCTTTAGTGCCTTGATTAATTTATCTCTGCCAACAGCTTCTCTAAGACTGTCAAACATAATAACACCTCTAACATATATCATATAGGTATATTCATACTCGGTTAAATATTCATTCACACGCAAATTCATTGCTGTATGAACTTTTCCATTTAAACTGCTTATAACATCAACATAAATAAGATAACTGGCAATAGCATCTTTAATTAATTCTCCATACTCTTCTCCATATTCTGAATGCTCTTCAAAAAATAAGCACGTTGAATACTCTGCCAAACTCTCATCTAAAAAAGCTTCTGTAACCTGGTTGTTGCCAACAACACCATACCACCATTGATGAGCAATTTCGTGCACAATAACCTTATTTAATTCTTCTTGTTCAACCAAACTATCACTAATAATCACCAAATTTGGATATTCCATACCACCTTGCAAAAATGAAGATTTTGCCACAATAAGTGATGAATATGGATACTTGCCAAAAGTTTTGCTAAAGTATTGAACAGCTTTTGCAGATATTTCCAAATTGTTAGAAATATTATTATCTCCATCATATCCAACATATGTTATTGCAGTTTTATCCACATTTTTTGTTTCATAAGATGCCTTATTTGTTAAAAAAAGTGCAAAATCCCTAACAACAATTGCAGAAAAATTCGAAATTTTAAATTTATCTTCAACATTTTGAGTTTGTTCACCAGTTCCAAAACATTCATACTCAGCAGGATATTGAATATTAACATTATAATTTGCACAATCACTAACAAATGGGTCTCCTGTTGAATAATATGGTGACAAATCAAAGCCATTTGCTCCATAATAACAAACAATTGGATACCAGTTTGCGAGATTTATAATGCCATTATAGCACCCAAACCTGTGCACACATGTTGGAATCGTTAGCATAAAATCAATATCAATTTGAATTCTGCTTTTATAACTCAAATCATCACTTAAATTAATTTGCAAAATATCTTCATCCTCACCAGCAAACACAAAATTTGCAGAATTTCCATTAATATTGACTTTATCTATTAATATATCACCAAAACTTTCTCCTTTTGGAAAACAACTGGCCTTGTTTAAATTTGTGTATGGTCTTATTTTTGCATCTTGACGAAAAGCCCTTGGATATAAATGTAAACAAATCTCTTTAAGACTAACTCCTGTGCTGTTAATATAATCAATGCTTTCTGTTGCAACAATAGTGTTTGAACTTGTAAATTTGGCATCTATTGCATAAGTTGAAAGATTTTTACTAATTTGGTTCAAACTTTTTGTTTTATTTAGATTGAAAACAACTGTTGGAACAATAATTGCAGCAATAACAATTATGATTAACCCAAATATCAAAAAATTTTTCTTTTTCATATTTTCTCCCTTGATTAAAGTTATGCACGGGAATTTTTAATTATGAAAAAGCAATAAAAAAAAGCACTCATGAGAGTGCTATAAATTATGGAGTAAGTCTGTCTGGTCCACGGAACAAATACATTGCTTCTTTTATGCTTGGAAGATCAAGAAGCAACATAATAAGCCTGTCTAGACCCATGCCAAATCCACCATGTGGTGGGCAACCATTTTTAAAGAAATTAATGTAATCTTTCATAGGTGTTGGGTCAATTCCACGATCAATAATTTGTTTTTTAAGAATATCTGGCCTGTGTTCTCTTTGAGCACCAGATGTAAGCTCAACATCTTTAAAATATAAGTCATAAGATTTTGAATATGATGGCTCATCTTCTTTTGCCATTGTGTAGAACGCACGTTTATCACTTGGATATTCGCTAACAAAGAAGAATTGATGTCCATTTTTCTTTTCCATATAATCACAAAGTGCAACTTCTTGCTCTGTGTTAAAGTCGTCGCCATCTTTGATTGGCATTTTAACTTCATCACGCAAAATTTTATATGCTTCTTTCATTGTGATTCTTGGGAATGGAAGTTTTGGAACAATAATGTCAACACCCAAAAGTTCTTTAATTTTGTCGCCATATTTTTTTGCAACTTCGCCAATTGCATAAGCCAAAATTTCTTCTTCAACTTTCATAACATCTTCTTGGCTATCCACATAGCTCATTTCAATATCAAAACCACTAAATTCGGTTGCATGTTTTTTAGTGTGAGATTTTTCAGCACGGAACACTGGTGTGTTAATAAATACTTTTTCAAAACCAGCAGCCATTGCCATTTGTTTATAAAATTGTGGACTTTGAATTAAATATGCCTTTGTTTCAAAATATTTAACTTCAAAAACATCTGCTCCACCTTCACTTGATGCACCAATAAGTGTTGGTGTGTGAATTTCTATAAATCCATGATCTATGCACCATTGACGCATTGCTTGGTTAAGAACTGTTTCAACTTGAAAAATAAGTGTTCTTGCTGGGTTTCTTAAGTCTATCCAACGGTAATCGAGTCTTTGGTCAATTGAGCTGTCATCGGCAATAGGAAGAGGTTCTGCCAAACTTGTTATTTCAACACGGTCTGGGATAATTTCAATTCCTCCAAGTTTAACAAATTCATTAGCAACAGCTGTTCCAGAAATTTTAACCGTACTCTCTAAGGTTGCATGAGAAAAAATTTCTGCAATTTCTGGATTTTCGGCCTTTATAACAGTAACTTGCACTTTGCCAGAAAGATCACGAATAACAACAAATTGCATATTCTTTTTATCTCTTAAATTTTCTATCCAACCTTGAAATTCAACTTTTCCTGGTTTAATTTCTCCAATTTTCATAAATAAGTTTCTCCAAATGTAAATAATGGCGTCCCCGCCGTGAGTCGAACACGGAATACAGACTTAGGAGGTCTGGGTAATATCCATTTTACTACGAGGACTTGCCTACGTGATAGTTTAGCATAATTTACATTTAAAATCAACATTTAATTATGAATATAAATTATTAATATAAAAAAACACCGAGATTATCGGTGTTTTTGGTTTTGTTTTTTCTATTTTTTAATAAATTTGTTTAAAAGAAGTGTTAATGCTGAAACAAGTGTAAGTACTCCTGCAACAATTGGTCCTGTGAGCATTGATTTTTTCAAACTAAAGTTATTGATTGTGTTTGCATATGATTGACTGAAGTTTGTCATCACTGTGTTTAAGAAGAATAGCACTCCTGCAACAACCAATAATGCAATGATTATGTAATCAATATATTTTGCTTTGATAACATTTGCCATTTTTAAAACAAGCAACACAAGTGCAAAAATAATAAGCAAATATGGAAGCAAGTTTAAAAATGAGAATGACAAATATACATAGTCCCCATCAATAAATCCAAATGTTGTGTGAACTCCTGAATATGTGTCATTAATTAAAGTTCCTTTAACATTAAGTGCTGGCGCAAATATCATAAATATGCTAACGACTGCAAGCACAAATGCAAGACAATTAAGAATTAAGTTTGCAGAAATTTTTAAAGTTCTCTTAGATGATTTTTTTGTCATAAAATTTTCCTCCCATATTTAGTATATCAATTTTTGATAAATATGTGCAAATAAATAGCACCTTATCTTCTATATTTTTTAGGAACCTTTATGGTGAATATTATCACTGCCGAAACAACAAATATTCCACATGCAATTTGCCACCAAGTCACTTGAAAAATTTGTTTGTTGATTTGAGCATTTGCTGCATATGCAACAGTTCCCTCTTCACTAACACCAAAAATTATTGTTCCTTGCAAATCGGTTCTAATGAGATAATCTGTGACAGTGTGAGTTAAACTTGCCATTCTGTTTAAAAAGTCTTCAGTTGGGTGACCATACTTGTTGTTTGCCCCACAACTGACAACTGTATATGTTGGGTTTAACAAGTTGAGCCATTCTTGACTGTTGCTGTTGCTTGCTCCATGGTGCCCTGCTTGATAAACAGTAACATTTGAAAGTTCTTGTCTTTCTTCTGTTGTTAAGCTTGCAAGAACATCACCTTCTGCCTGGGTGGTAATGTCTCCTGTAAACACAAATTTCTTTTCTTTATATTCAAATTTAATAACTGGGCAAATTGAGTTTTTATCATCTTCTGTGTAACCATTAATTTTCTTTGTTTTGTACCCAACAGTAACAAAGCCGTTTGTTCTTGATGCCACTCCATCAATATTAATGTTACCTGAAGCAATAAGTGGCGCATAAAATTTGATTGAAAAATCTACGGTTGCATCAGTGCTATCTATTTCAATGCCGTCATAGTTAACAAACACATTTGAATAAAGAGTGTTAGAATCTTTTATGTATGTTTCACTATATATGCTCTTTATTGTTTTTGTGTAATTAGCTGTGGTGACTCTTGGCAATTTTTCTGCATTTGTTCTAACATCACTTACATCACTTGCAAGAAGTTGAGCATAAACGCCTGCCAAATCTTCTTTTTCATCACAAACAAATCCAGAAAGTGAATCACTTGTTGAACTTTCACCACCAGAAAGAGCAAAAGGTCTATAGATATTTTCAACTTCAAAAGCGTCTAAAACATTTTTTGCCCCACCAATATGGTCACTATCGCTGTGAGTTAACACAAAATAATTGATTTTTGTAACCCCAAGTGCAGAAATGTAATCTGTGATATGCCACTTACTAACAGAATCTGTATCACCAGTGTCAATAAGCATTGTTTTGCCGTCTGGAAGCTGAATAAAAGTGCAATCACCTTGACCAACATTTATGTAGTGGATAACAAAATCATCATCTTTAACAACTTCAGCATCAACATAATTCCCTGCTTCAACTTTTTGGTTGATATTAAGCATCTTTTCAATTTTTGTGCTAAAAAGTAGACTTACTCCAAGCACAGCAGCAATAACTGCCAATATTAAAAATCTTACAATCAAACCTTCTTTACTTAAATATTTTCTTCTTTGCATTTTTTACCTTCTTTTTATCAGGACCTTCTTTAAATATTTCAAGAATTTCTTTTTTGCTTGCCATAACGCTTTCATAGCCAAGGTTAAATCTATCATCAAAATCTTTTAAATTGGCCTTTGAAAATTTGCGCATATCTGGTTGAATAATTATATCTGCATATGCAAGTTTTGGTTCAACACCACTTGCCATCATTATTCCAAGCGAACTTTTTAATACATCTAACATTCCAAGTTTATCTGTACCAAATCCACGAGTATAGTTAAGTTCAACAGCAACAACAATGTTCGCTCCCATTCCTCTAACAACATCACTTGGAAGATTGTTTTTAAGTCCTCCGTCAACAAGATGCATATCATCATATATAACTGGTTTAAAAACTCCTGGAACAGCACAACTTGCAGAAACAGCTTTTGCAATTGAACCTGTGTTAATATGAATTTCTCTTCCGGTTTTTAAATCTGTGCAACAAACTGTAAATTTTTTATCTATTTTATCAAAAGTTAAATCTTCACCAAGCGCATTTTTAACAAGTTTTTCAATACCATCTGTTTTGCTTGGCTTTAAGATAAATGTACTATTTCTAATATCTTTAACTCTCAAATTTCGAGCAATTTTTTCCATTTCTGCAGCAGTTTTTCCTGCAGCATATAATGCGCCAATAATGCTTCCTGCACTTGTGCCTGCAATATAGTCAAAAGAAATACCAAGTTCCTCAAAAGCTTTTATTGCACCAATGTGAGCAACTCCAAGAGCACCTCCTCCACCAAGTGCTAATCCAATTTTTCTACTTTTTTTAATTTTTATTTTTTCCATGCATGCATTATAACATGGTCATGCTGATTTTTTAAAATAAATTTGACAAAAAAAATAAAATTTGGATTTCTCCAAATTTTACTATGGTGTTACCTCAACAAAATGTATTCCATTATTTTTTCCATAAGGTCCAAGCCCTGTGGCAAATTCAATTTCTCCAAACAAGTCTGTTCCTTGAGACAAAATGTTACCAAAATTTTCTATAAGTTTATCAATAGTCATGTTCTCTTCTTGATTGAATACAAAACTTATAAGCAAATTCAAAAATATTTCACTTTTCTTTTGATCACTTCCATTAATAGTAAGAGAACCATCTGAAATGTTCCAAACAATATCTTCACCAGAGTTATCTATTTCCACATTATATTCACATGTTATGTATAATTGTTTAGGGAAAATCATATTAAGCAAAAATATCGGTATTTGCATTTCGTTTGCCATTTGTTGACGAACTTCTTCTGTGTTAATTTTCAATATTGCTTTGATTCTTGCTTTTGTTTTGCTATATTCCTCATCAATCTCTTCTGGAGTGATATCAAGCTCACACAAATTTATGTTAAGTGTGTCAATATAGTTAAGGTTAGGCAAGATCTCACTAAACTCAGTACTTTCCATTAATTTATTTAATATTGCTGCAAGTTCTTTATCTGTTAAAGAAATTCCACCATCACCTTTTTGCCCATTATTAAAGTCTTCAAAGTTAAATGTTCCGTCTTCATCAATAGGATAATTTGCATCACGCAACCTTTTTGTTGCAGATTTTAAATCAGAAGCAGAATATGCATTTGTGATAATCTCCGATTCATTTGGCAAACTATATAGTGTTCTCATTAAACCAACTAAATCACCCATTCCATTTATGCCATATTCTGAAAAATATTTTGGAACAACAACTTTATCCAAAATTAAATAACCACCAAAAACAATACTCCCTAGTGAAGCGAGCACAACAAATAAAATTACAAAAAATCGTAATGTACTTTTTTTCTTACTCATTTTATATGTTTTGGTTGATTATCCCTCTAAAAATTAAATATAGTGCAATTATTCCAATAACAATAAAGAGCACCAATCTAATTATGCTAAATTTTTTAAAAAATAATCCCATAATTAACCTCTAATTTTATTATAAAATTAAATCTGTATTATTGTCAAATCTTAAGCAGTTTTTTTTATTTTTCAATAAAAATTTTCACAATTTTCTCTGTATTTGAGTCAATTTTGACCAAATTTGAAACATCTTTCCCCAAAACAATCAATATGTTATTACCACTTGCAAGCACTGGCAAATTGTCTCTTTCATTTTTTGAAAACTTTTTATCAGTAAAGTAATCATTTAATTTTTTTCTTCCGTAACTTCCAAGTTTTTCAAACATGTCACCAGGTTCACGATATCTCCAGGTTGCATTTGCAGGGATTTTTTCATAATCAACATATTGACCATCACCAAACACAACATCTGTTTTTTCACAAAACTTAGATGCTATTTTAATTCCACCAAAATTAACTTTTCCAATTGTAAAGAGTTGTTGATTATTTTCAGGCTTACCACCCTTGTAAAAATACAAACCATCACTCCTCTTTTCAACCACAACGCCATGTGGAGCGTTTAAAGATGACCCCGTTTTACCATATTTAAACAATTCAATAATTAAATCAACATGTTTTTTTTCAAGATCGCTATATTCCCCACATTTATTATAAGCAATGTTGATAACCTTGTTTGAAACCAATTTATTTTGCAAAAATGCATCATTTGAAACAAAAATTTGATTATTTTTTGCAGAAAACCATTCATTTTTTATCATTTCATTAATGATATCTTCATATTCTTTGCAAATTGTTGCAAATTTTATAATATTGGTCTCAAAATTTGGATAAATTTTTTCAATTTTTGGAATAATTTCTTTTCTTAAATAATTTCTTGTGTATGATGTGTCATCATTTGTTGAATCAACAACATATTTTATTTTATTCTTTTTTGCATATTCCAAAATGTCTGCTTTTGTAACATTCAAAAAAGGTCTTATTATATTATCTCTACTTTTTATGCCTGTTGCCCCGTTAATTCCACTACCCCTAAAAATATGCATGAGTATTGTTTCAACTTGATCACTAGCATGATGAGCAACAAAAATCTTATTATCTTTTGAATATTTGTCAAACACACCATATCTTAAATTTCTTGCAGCTTCTTCAATAGTTTGTTTATCATCTTTTGCAGCTTTTGGGACATCAACATTTTCAATTTTACAATTAATATTATGTTTAAAACAATAATCTGCAACAAATGCTGCATCATTTTTGCTTTCCTGTCCTCTTATTCCGTGTTCAACCGTGATAACAGACAAATCAAAATTAATAGTCTCTTTTGCTTGTTCCAAGGCGTGCAACATAACCATACTATCAACGCCACCACTAACAGCAGCAACCACTTTATCTCCACTTTCTATGTGTTTTTTAATTTCTTCAATAATATCCATACATATATTATACATAAATTAAAGATTTTTTTCAATAGATTAAAAAACAAAAATTTATCTTACAAAACTGTTTGTAAATTGTAAAAAACACAAAATAAAAATTAATTTTATACATTATCAGTTTTTTGCAATTAGTTTATAAGCAATAACTGTCATATCGTCTTTATGCAAAATTTTTCTTGAAGCCGCCTCGTTTAAAAGATTGTCTGCAAAAGTTTGCATATTATATGTTCTTTCATTATTCACATAATCCTTAAAAGTTTTTTCACCAAAAACATCAACAACTCCATCTGACGCAAGCACAACAGCATCACCCGATAAAAGCTTTTTCACGGTGTAGGTTGGTTTAATAATTTCACTAACACCAACTGGCAAACTTTCAACATCAACAATTTCTGTCGTTTCTTGTTTTTTGACAGCACTTATGGTGCTTCCAAGTTTTATAAAATCAACTTCACCAGTATTTGTATCAACAATTGTTGCATCAATTGTTGTAAAACCTTTATTTGCAGGAACAATCAAACTGTTTATACTGTCCATAATCACACTGCTAGAAAGCCCACAATTATATAAACTTTGCATCAAATTAATTGCTGCAAGTGATATTTTGTTTGCCTCTTTGCCGTGACCCATTCCATCACAAATAGCAATTAAATATTTACCATTATTAAGTTTTGTAAACACATAATTATCTCCACTTTCATCACCAACT
>CAMOCH010000004.1 GCA_946610655.1 uncultured Clostridia bacterium | reverse complement strand
CACACTGTTGCTTTGCTTATAAGTCTTGAAAGTCCCGTTTTATTAAACACTCCATTTAATATGCTTTTTGCAAGCTTGGCGCAATATAAATCACTTTGCTCTGTGCCACTTGGCCTTACTGATGCCGTTGGTCTAACTTTTGCAAGTTTTGCAAGACGCATTTCTATAATTGGAGCAATATGGTTAAACACCTCTCGACTTTCCCAATAAAAATTCTTTTCAAAAATATCAATTTCTCCCTTTGGACTTATGCATGCATATTGATTTCCAAGCATATAATTAATATTTAAATCCCAAGTTAATTCTTGACTCCTTCTTTCTCTTTGTCTGTTTTTATAATCTTCAATCACAAAATCAACAATAACCTTATCTTCTTCTTCACTATAAAGATACTTTTTTTCTTCCATTCGTTTCCCCTTTTTCTAGTTTGATTGTTTTATATAACCTATCTAAGCATTTTTCACAAAAATTAATCTTTCCTTTTTTCCCAACACAGAGTGAATACTCGGCTATGTTTTGACATAAATCTACATCACACTTTTGTGGAAAATTATTTTTATAAAGCAATTAATCATCACCTCCTGTTAATTCTTTAATTAAATTATTTTTAAGTTCAATCAATTCATCATCTGTCATATTAGACAAAACTTCTGAATTTTGGTCAGAAAATTCTAAAAGCATTTTTATTGCAAGCATGTCTGGTGGAATGTAGTGCGTGGAGATTTTTTTCTTTGCAAGTTCCAACTCTTCGGTGTCTTTTTTAACAACATACTCTTCAACTTTTTCAGAGTATTCATAACCATTTGCAAGCTTAATTAAAATCTTTTTAATTTGCCCTTTTAGTTTTTCTTCCATACCTAAAATATATCAAAAAATATTGATTTTGAATTAAGCTGGTGACAATTATTTTTTTGCAAAAATTTAATCAAATCAATGTATTTTATATATATTTTTTAGTATTTAATGGTAAATTTTGCAGTTTTTGCTAATTATACATATGTTGTCTTCTTAGTCTTTGATATAACCTTTGTTTGTCTTTTTCAATTTGTGACTTTGGCTTTTCGTTTTGCTCTGGACGACTCATAATATAGTATCTAAGTTCGTCCAAACAGTGGTCATCTTTTTTAACTGGGTTATCACCATCGCTCCAATAATAGTTCTTTATTTCTTGAATTAAATTTGTGCAGTTTGCAAAGATAAAAAGTTTGGTTTCACCATTTGCGTTTTTTAAATATGACTTTACCCTGTTTATGCCCGTGAACATATCTTTATTAACTTTTGGGTTAACCAAAATTCCATGTTCATAAAATAGTTCAGTCACACTTTTTTGACTAGCAAGTGTTTTTTGATTTGCTGCACTATCAATCAGTGCTGCATACATTCCATTACTCGCTCTTTTCCAACCAAGTCTTGTTGAAATTTGTTTAATTCGCTCTGCATGATAAGTAACATCTTTGCCAGATTCAAAATGCTCAGCAACAACATAAACATTTCCATCATAATCAGTGGCATACCAATGTGCCGAAAGTGGATTATTGAGACCTGGGTCAATCGAAATGTTATCTTGCCATTCTTTTGGAATATCAAATGGTTCAATCACATGCACCTTTTCATCAAATTCTTTATAAACAAGCGAATTATTATTTGAAACAAATCTGCCATATTTCCTACTTTCAAGCTCATCACTACTGAGCGTTTTAGACAGCCTGTCAATTTCGGTTTTATCCAAAAATGGATTATCTTCCCATTGCATAAAATCATAGTAAACTTCTGGGTCATTATACTTGTTTAAATAAATTACATCATAAACAAAAGTCATACCCTTAAGAGGAGTCATCGTTCCAAAAACATCTCCATTTTTGTCCATAACTCGCATTAAACACTCATAATAAATATCTTCTGGAGGCTCTTCATCAAACCAAACATAATCAAGTGATGCCCCTTGAAATTTATCTCTGCCTTCCTCACAACTTTTAAAATATATTTCACTAAGCCCGCCAAACACATTTTTAATAACAATACATTCAATCACTCCATATTCTGGTGACGACTTTTTGCCCTGTTTCATAACAATGTCTTTTATCCAAGACTTATTTAAATATTTCAAAATTTTATCTTGAGCAACTTCTTTTTGCACTCTGGTCGAAAGACTAACAACCCAGCCAACAGTATTTGGTTTATTTTTTCGGTATGGATGATTGCCTCTTGCAAGCCAAATTGTTTCAACAGCACCACACTCTGTTTTACCTGTTCGGTTGCCACCAAAAACCCATCTATTTTTCTTATTTGATTTATGAAAATTTAGTTGTTTTTGATGAACAATTTTACCACTATTATATTTATTTAAAGCATCATAATTTCGATCCAACAATTCTGCTTTAATTTGCATCAATTTTTTTATTAAATTTTTATCCATATTTTTTAATAAAAAATCCTTACTTTGATATATTTTTAAAATTGAAAAAATGTATAAAAATATGGCTATTTATAACAATTTTGTTAATAAATATGTTAATAAGTGCCAAGTTACTAACATTTTTGTGTATTTTTTTATTATTTTGTTGATTTTATTAAAAATTTTAAAATAATACATTTTTTTACTAAAATTTACATATTTTTAATCAAAAAATCATACCATTTTTTGTTAAAATTTAGCTATGAAAAATTATCATTTATTAAGAAAAATTTTTATAATATTTTTTAGTTTTCTCAGCATATTTTTTTCACAAATATTTAACGTCAGTTTTTGCTGTTTACAAAGCAAAAAAATCGAAACGTTTGCATATGAAACTCAAAAAATTTTATACGCAAAAGTTGGTGATAATTGTGCCATTTATAAAACACAAGATATAAGCAGCAGCAACATTTTGTTCTATGTTCCTAACACATACTTTGTTTCAATAATTTCTAAAATTAATGATGAAATTTATAAAGTTCAATACTCATCATTTACCGGTTACGCTGCTGCTAACACTTTTGAAATTGTTTCGTTTATTCCATCAACACCATACCTATCTAACATAACTTTTGACATCAACGAATTTGCAGGAACACAAATTTGGTCAAGAGCTGATTCAAATAGCAATATTTTATCTACCATTTCTGCCGGCACAAAAAAAATCGAATATATTGCCAGCACTGTTGGAGAGATTCCAATTGGTGGTAATAGCAACCTGTGGTATTTTGCAAGATACACCCCTGCATCAAATGTCACCAGTTTGTATGAAGGTTACATTTACAGCGAAGCCACTCAAAATCTTTCTCATATTCCTAGTAACTTAGAGATTGAAAATCAAGACATAATTGAAGAGCAATCAAATTCAATTCCAATCAATGAGCCAATAAAAATAATTTTAATTGTTTTGATTTCAACTCCTTTTGTTATCCTTTTTTTAATAAGCATAATAAAAGCTGTTTTTGAAGCGAGAAAACGTAAACTAGAAATAAAAGAAACACAAAACGAAATTGAAGAAAAAATACCTAAATCTTTTATTAGAAAAAGAAAAACACCTTCTCCAAAAAACATAGATGACGAATATGAAGTTGTTTTTCCAGATTATAACTATGTTGATGATGACGACCTGCTATGATGCATATAAAAGTTCAACCAATTTTTTGCTTTTTTGATAATGCGGAATAATCCATTTTTCATGACAAATTTGCTCTTTTATAAATTTTAAAGAATAGCCATTTACATTACAAAACTTATACAACTTTTCCAAAACCGTTTTATGCCAACGACACAATGTTCTTTCTGTGACAGACAAAAGCTCTGCCACTTTTTTATTACTCTTGCCTTGAATGAACTTATATTTAACAAAGTCCAAATATTTTTCTTCCAAACTATTAATTATGCTATCAACAAAAAGTTTAATGTTAATAATAGAAACTTTTCTTTCATTAATTTCCATAAGGCGTTCTATTTGATTATATGTTCCGTTTTTCATATCACCAAATATACAAGATTCATACATTGAGTTAGTTGCTGTTTTTATTGCCAACTCATCAAGCACATTTATTATATTTGGCAGGTATTTTCGCACACATAAAAGAGTTCTTATCCATGAGATAAGTTCAATTTTTTGATTTTCAATTTTTGCAAAATTTTTGTCATTTTCAATACTTTTAGTGTTGTTTTTAACATTTTTTATATCAATTTTGCAGTTTTTTGAAATAACACTCATTTGTATTCCTCCTTTAACTCATCATAGTTTTTGATTGATTTTCAATTTCATTTTATAATAAAAATTCAATCATTTTTTTAACTTGGTGACATTTATTTTTATTTTGTTTTTAGAACGTTTGTTCTATAATAATCACTAATAATAGACACCACTCTGTCCACTATTAAATTTTTATTTTCATCGACAAATTTTTACAATTTTCGACAAAAATATACAATAAGTGCTACTATATCACTTTGTTATAAAAATTTATATTATTTTTTATAAAAAAATATAAAAACTTTTAAAATTCGTTTTGATGTGACAAATAAATATGTTAAAATACTATTATTAATAAGTATTATTACTTATTAGAAAAAACAAACTACTTAATGAAGGGATTTTTAATGGAAAACAAACGTAACAAAAAAACAAAAATTTTATTTATCTTAGCAGCCTTATTTACATTCATTTGTTCATTTGGATTAGTTGCCTGCTCTTGGGGTGACTTTGGTGGAAATAAAGCTGACACCTCATCAGAGACTGTAGATGCTCAAGGTAGAAAAAGAATACCTATGGTTTCTGTTGACTATAACAAAATACCAACTGATGGTTCTGTGAACGAATCTACCGGTTCTTTTGAGTGGGACTTGTCTTATTATTTTGATGACTGTTTTGAAAACAGTGCCGATGCCCCACAAAATGAGAAAATAGCTTACATTACTGCAGACTCAAGCACTAACTATGCCGTTAGTTTTTCTTCAGACGCAGACGTTTCTGTAAATTCAGAATTTTCAGTTGTTAAAGGACTTACTTTTGATGCAACAAAAGGCTATTGGACAAAAGCTGATGATGACACCGCTTACTACAGCATAGAATACGCAACTCTTAAAAAGATTTGTGGTGGCATTGTTGAAAATGGCACAACATTAAATAATTTAAATAGCCGCTACCTTCCAAAATTTGCAAGTTACGAAATTTCCAACTATGACAACACAACAACAAGAATCACTTTAACACTTAACAGATCTCAATATGAAAATCTCTACATTGACTATACAAACAAAACTCAGCTCTTCTCTCTAAAAGAAGGCGTTGATGTTTCTGATTTATTTACTATTTCTTACACAAAAACCGTTTTTGATAACGATACCAAAGAATATAAAATCGATACAGTTGTACAAACTGCCGAAAACTATAATGTTGCCAAAGTTTATGTTACAGAAAATGGCAGATTTAGACTTGTTTACAACCCTATCTTAACCAAAGGTTCTCAAAGCAGATATATTAGAGTTTCATCACTTTCTAGTTCAGAAAACCGTGGAGACTCAATTTTTACTGCTCCAACCAAATTTAACGTTTATCAACTCAACTTTAGTGCAAACTGTTCTAACTCAAGTGAAAACAAATACAAAGCTCTCACCTACGACAAAAATAAATACTATTTTGCTTCTGAAACAGCAGCTTCTACTGGCGATGAATACACACAACTCACCGGATATTTTGTTGAAGGCAAAGTTGTTAATGTTCAAAGATCAATGGACATAAACAGCGACTATGCTCTTCAAAAATGGACAAACGTTGTTAAAGCTCAAAATTCATATGTTTTGAGTGAATATTTACCAGAAGTTAATAATGAGAAATATGCTTATGACAGCAATTTCATGAATAAAAGTTGTCTTACAAGTTTTGCAAAAGAAACTCTTGGTGCAAGAGAAGTTGAAATTGGTTCAGCCACAAATTTAAATACAACTAATAACACTAAATCATACAAAGAATCAATTGTTAGAAACAATAACTATTACATTGGCACTTTATCTGTTGCTTCATACTCTGGCAACAACTTGAAAACTTTCTATGCAAATGTTAGCAAAGTTAAAAACTTTAATTTGAACGGCAACATTTATGATGCTGAAGACCTTATTGCAACAACTTCAACAATCCTCGATGGTGTTGATATTTATATTTGGAAGAACGGCGCTTCTAAACCTTTTGCTGCAGTGTTTAGCACACAACCAAACACAATCCAAGAGCTTGCAACTGATGACGTATATGATTATGACGCTCATATTGCAAGTATGGGAATTGAAAGAATGTTTGTTGTTTATGAAAATGGACATTTTGAAATTAATGGACTTGCATATGATACATATATTTCTTTTGCCAAAGAATCAATAATTGATGAAAATGAACATGACCATAACTACTACACTTTCTTCTCTGAATACATGACAAAACTTGTTGATGATTCAAACTCAATTTATGTTCTTAATCAACTTAAAAACGAAACACTTTATGCCGACAGAATTGGTAATGCAATTTATGGGACAAAATATGAAACAAATACAGAAGTTGCTGTAAACCTTTTTGTTATCAAAGGAAACAAAGCTGTTAGCATGGAAGATGAAAAAATCGTTGACCCTGTTACCAACGATTCTGTTCGCTATCAAGTTATAAGTACAACAACAGAAGAAACAGATAAATATGGTTACACAACATCAAAAGTAATCATATCTTTGCTTCTTCCTAGCAACTACACATTAAAATCATACAACGTTGAGTCTGTAACCAACATTGGCGAAATTGTTTACGAAAATAGTAATTCAAACAAAACCGATTTCATCACTTGCAAAATTACTTATGATGAAATCAACAGAACTGTTATTAAAACATATTACTACACAACTGTTGAAGAAATTTCTGGCGCAGTTCTTAATACCGCAAAAAGCACTCTTTATTATGATGATCAACCATATGAATTTTCTCGCCGTGATTATCAAGCTGTTCAAGGTGGAAACGATACTTATCTATACTACTACACTCTACTTTCTGCTGATGATACTGAAAGCTTAAAAGCAACAATTTTGCGTCAAGAATCTTCTTCTAGTCAAGACGACAAATTCATTCTTTACTCTTACACAAAAATTGATAATATCATTTATCAAGAAGCTGATTTGAAAGAAATTGGCGAAACAGAATCATTTGTGTTCTTGTCTCAAAATTCTGAAGATGTTCCTAATTCAGAAGTTGTACAAGTTAATTACAGTTTAACCTACTACGAAAATAAAGCTAAATATGATGACAAAGATGAAGAAGGAACATTCGTTTATTCTCCTGACAACTACAGAAATACTGCAATTGACGTTGTTGCAGACGTTTATGCAACAGGATTATATTATAATCAAGAAACCGGATTGCAATATGAAGCAAATCAACCAAATACAGATGAAGAACCAAATGTTCCAATCTACATCTATTATGATGTTAACTCTTACTCATATTTTGATAATATTGGAAACCCAATTGTTGAATACTATTACACAAAACCAGTTGGAAAATTAGTCTCTTCAACTGAAGTAAACTGGTTTAATGATGAATTCAAACAAACTGCAAAACAAAACTCTTACTCTTATGACCACAGATATATTATTGCACTTGGTAGCCTTATTATTCAACATGCAACCGATGCTGACTTTGCTAATTTTGTTAATGCAATTGGTGGTGTTAGTCACATAATTGCAGACTACTACTATCTTGTTAAACAACTTAATGCTCCAGTAAGAGCAGAGATTTCTCAATATGTAAACACAGATAAAGACACTCACACAACAAGCATCAACTCATTTGTTTACTACGTAGAAGGCGATGGTAAATATATTCTTATTGGTGGCAAATATGTTGTTGATGGTGACTATTATGTTAACAAATATGTAAAAGATGGAAACATCTATACTTTTGATGAAAATGGTGACTACATTGCAACCTCTGTAGTTGAAGATGCAAACGCCACAAAACAACACTTTGTTAAGGTTGATGATTTACACTATACCCCTGTTAACTCTGCAAGTGAAAATACTGAATACTATGTTTTAGACGATGCAAAAACAAAAAATACTTCTAACTTTGCAACAATTAGCAGCTTTACAAAATATAGTTATGATGAGGAATCTTCACAATTTGTTCAAGATGACGAAGGTTCTTACATTAAAATTGATGAGGCATTCTACGAATTAGATAAACTTGTTAAATTTAATAGAAATCAAGGAGCTAACAACAGCTTCTACTATTACTATGCAGAAAACGGAACATATGTTGCAACAAAAGATGTTTATGTTGAAGATACAAACTATGCAACACCACACTATTACGAACAAGATGGCATCTATATCTATGAAGAAATAGAAAACTACACAAGCAAAAAATATAGCGTTATAGAATTTATTGATTATGCAAACAAAAGTGAAAAACACTATGTTCAAAAAATTTACACAGAAGGTGTTCCTATTGAAAATATTGATAGACATAACTATGGACTTAAAGGAACAGTTCTTGTTTCTAACAATAAAGGTCAAGTTATTAGCTCTGAAGAAACTCCAACAACTGATTCATTTGAATCAATTATAAGCAACGGAATATATTCTGTTAACGACAAAACTTATGTCCTTTCAACAAACACAGGAAAAGCATATTGGTCTTTATATTCTTATAAAGGTTCAACAATTTCTTCATATGTTGGAAATTTAAGCTCAGAATTCAAAAATCAAGAAAAAGATAACAAAATTTTGGAAAATATTCATGTTAGCTCTGTTATACAAGATGAAAAACAATACTACTATATTGATAACAGAAAAACTTACGATGAACTAACCATTTTGTATAATGTTTATATTGTTAAAACAGAAGACCAAAGTAACCAACCTGGAACTTTTGGATTTACATTATACTTGGCTAATGATGGCAAATATTATGCTCAATCAAATGAATATGTTTATATTACCAATGACAATGGTTCAATTGACAGATACCCTCTTATTTCCCCAATAGAAATGAAAGATGGTAGTCCAATAATAAACCTTCAAGGTGATGACGGACAAACAGTTACAGTTACTCTTGTTGATAACAGTACAAAAACATTTAACACCACAAATTCTGGTTACTCTATTTATGTTCAAAGGGAATATTATAAAACCATTGTTGAAAGCTCATCTTCAACAAGTTCTTATGTTGATAAAGCAACCCTTGGAGAAAAACTTTACGTTGGCTTAATTGATGCAGAAACAGTTTCTGACGATGTTAACGAACCAACATACATTTTGTATGGAGTTAGCTATAAATATATTTCTACAGACTACTCATACACAAGCAGCGATGGAAGTATAACACTTTATGCTGAAACATTAACAGCAACCTTGCCTGGTTCAACAAACAATATTGTTAGAAAAGCAACTCTTACAACTGGTGAAGACATTCATGTTATTGGAAAAGTTGTTCTTCTTGGAAATGGTGAAACAGACGTATACCCTACATTCGATTACTATAATGAAGGCGATTCTGAAAACATTATTGACGATGTTAATAACTACTACGACATAGACTATACAACGGTTAAATCAGTTATCTCTGCATTCCCTGGTGTTAGTCTTCTTGCAGGTGCTCCATACACCAACCCGGTATTTAGCTTTGAAGTTAGACACAAAGCAGAAGAACAAGCTGTTCTTAATTTTGGTCTTGAAATTGTCAACGGTTACTATGTTGAACTTTTAACAAACGCAATTGCTTCTGCTGAACTTGATTTAATATATGATTTTTCAACAATAACATTTAAAGATACCATCACAAACTTAACTAACGAAAGCAAGATGGATAAACTTTATTATGTTGTAATGGCAAGTACTCTTCAACCTATTGTTGCATACACAAAAGTTAAAATTACCGAAACTAATGAAAATGGTGATATTGTTTATGATGAAAATGGACAACCTAAAACTCATGATGGTTATGTTCCATACCTTGATGGCACTTACATCACAGTTTTAAATATTGGAATGAATGATAACAGTACAAACTTATATTCTACTGTTGACTTGGACGAAAACGGAAGATACAAAACCCCTCTATACTATTTGGCAGAAAATGGCGAATATCTTCTTTTGAACTCTAATGAACTTAACATTTGGTCTTCAAGTGCAGAATCTCTTGAAAATGTTCCATATTTTGATATTCACACTTATTACATTGCAGATAACGGAATTATTAACCTTTATTCTGACTCTTTGAAAAATGATAATTCTGTCTGCACAGGTGTTGAAAACATTTATATTAGTGGATTTTCAGATAGTTCAAACACATATAATTATGATGAAGTTTTGATCGGTGGCGTTACAAATGCTTATCGTATTAATGCTGACGCTATTCAAACTATACAATTTGACAGCAAACTTCAATCATTCTGGTTCGAAGATGCAATTAACATTCAAAACAGCTATAACTCAAGCGATGCATATTTCCTCACTGGAAAAGAAGGCGTTGTGTTTGTTACTAGCCCTGTTGTTAGCATAAATATTAACGAAAACGAAAATGTAATTTATAGATTTAAACGTTGGGAAATATTCAGCAGATATAACAGCGAAGTTATATATAGAAATATGGCAGCAATTGGTGAAAGCCATGATATTTATAATGCTGTTCTTAGATTTAAATCTAACGAAGCAGGATACTTCATCTTTATGCCTGTTTATGAAAGAGTTTATACTCTTAATCTTGCAACAAGCGTTGTTGATGGTCCAAATAACTTGGGTGGTGCCGTTAACGTTGTTTACAATGCAAATTCAGGAAATGCCATAAACTATGATGTTTCTAATTTTGAAAACAAGGGCAATGCTCAAATTGATAAGAGTGGCAACCCTGCTTACTTTGTTGATTACTTTAAAACAACCGAGGGAACTGAAACCAAATACTTCTTTAAAGATTTGGAAATTGTTCCTATGCTCTATTTTGAAGGTTTCCATACTGGTGTTTATAGAAACAATAAATACTATTCAGACGAAGTATATCCTAACTTTAAAAAGGTTAACATCATTGTTTATAATGGTGAATTTTACATACTTAGTGATAATGGAAAATCTCTTACAAAAATAAACGAAGAGAATATTCTTACTGAAGTTATTTCAGATGTGAATGATGGTGCGTATAAATCACGTGGACTTATTGTATTGTCTGCATCAAATGGCTCTTATGGATTCTATCTTGATGGAAAAGCAAGATCTATCAGCAGCTTTAATAATTTTGGTTATGAAGAAAACAGCACAGGAAATATTCTTGACTATATTTCTTATGCATTTGGCGTAACACATATTAATGATAAATCTAAAGTTAACCCAGAAGAAAAAAATTATGTTGTTTATTATAACAGCGAAACTGGAGAATTTTATGCAACATCACCATTGGATTTTGCAAGAATTCTTGAAACAATGGAAAACGGCTCTAAAACCATTGACTATGCATTGAAAAACACTGATAATGCCAATGCTTATCATTTTGCGAACATAAAAGTTATTAACTATAACTCTGTTGCTGTTTACACTGGTAACGTTTATGCTTATCGTGAAGGCAACGATATCTATATGTATAGCAAACTTTCAAACATTGCAGCTGGCGAATTGTATTCATATTTTGATGAAGATGGTGAAGAAATCGTTTACCCTTCTCTTCAATTCAAAACATCATACTTCGACCGTGACACACAAATGGTAATCAGTGCAAATGCAAGTTCTGGATATCGTCTTGAAGGTTGGTATTTGGCTGAATATAATGAAGAAACTGGCGTTTGGACAGCTTCTGATGTTAAACTTGATGATAGTATTAATGATTCATATACTGACATTATTAAGGAAGTTAAACTTATTGATGGCACTTGGTATTATGTTACTGATTTCTACTCTGAAGACACAGGACGTTACTATTATTCAGCAATTCATATAACTGAAGATGGCACTGTTACAAACACAGATGAGGCTATTGTTAGTGACGCAGCTCTTGATGCAGTTAGAGGTGAATACTACAATGAAGGTGGATTCTGGTATCCATTATATAGATATGGTTCAAGCCAAAAATACTACAAAGATCGCACATATTCAGAAGAATATACTGGTGAACATGAAACAAAAGCTCACTATGATGCAATAACCACAATAACCAGTGGAGATAATTATTATTACTATATTGGAACCGAAAGAGTTTACAAAGATGGTAATAATTTCTATCGTTCAAAAGAAAGTGCTAACCTTACATTTAAAGATAATAAATTGTACATTTCTACTCTTCACGCAGACATGAGAATTGTTGCTAAATTTATTGAAGTTTATCGTGCATTTATTTTTGCCGAAGAACCAGACCCTGAAAACATTGAAGTTGTTTCTGTTTACTACAACTCTTTTGTTGAATCTAATGAAGAAGGTTCTGTTTCAAAAAGAATTGGTGCAAGATCTGATAAAAATGGAAACCTTCAAACAGACTATATGGTTGAAGGCATTGATCTTCATGACTTTATTTTAACTGCAGATGAATCTGCCGAAACAAGATATCTAGATTATGCAGCTATTTGTGGCACAAACGGCAAATACTATGTTGATTCAAATGTTGGTGCCAACTTTAGTTCATACTTTACTGTTGACCAAACAGAAACTGATCCTGATGATGCTGGAAGCCTTCAAAGACAAATAGAATATAACAACTATAGAATTAACAGAAGAATAACAACTTCTGGGCTTGATACTGTTGAAAAAGCTGCTCCAGAAGATTTAAACCTTAACAACATGTTCTTTGATGTTGACACAAATGTGTATATTGTTGTTAAAGTTCATTATGACAAACAACTTACTATTCACTCTCTTGGAATGATAACAAGCCATGTTCTTGTTCCTGTTATGTATCCTTGCGATAACTATATTAAACAAAACATGACACTAAATGAAGATGAACGTGATGAATACTTCTATTATGTATTTAAAGTTTCATTTGACAGAGATTTGGCTTTTGACCATGAAGAAGTTGATCAAATCAACTATACTAATGGTGTCTACTATAAAAATGAAAATGTCAACAATATTGTTGTATCTATCATGGATAGTGATTATAGCAACTATAACCCAGAATATTTAGTTCACCCAACAAGAGAAAAATCTATTGTTGGTGACGTTCTTGCTGGAAATTATTCTGTTACCTACTCTAATATGTTTGAATTCTATGACGAAAACAATATTAAAATATTCGATGTTGATGGAAGAAACATCGAATTAAGAATCGAATACTTAGAAAATCTTGTTGAAACAATCCCTGCCTTTAAACATTTTAAAGATGAAGAAGGAAATATTGATTATAGTCTCTTCTATGAAAAAGACGAAAATGGCGTTATTAAATATTCTAATTTAAATAATTTTTTCAAATTTATTGATAAGGAATATAATGTTGAACTTTCTGTTGCTTATGTTATTTCTAAAGCAGACACAACAAAAGCTCATTTAACAAAACAAACTCAAATATTCAATGTTATTTCTGATTATTTCAAAGCAGATAGCCGTATTGCTCCAATTAAAAATGGAACAACAAACTTTATTAACCTTTCATCTATTCCTATCTACACCTACTCAACAAGCATTCAAGTTATTGATTCATATGATGGTGTTGATTTTAATTACTCTTCTTATGAAGAACCTGACACTGCTGCAGTCAAATTAAAAGAAGCAGGCCTTGACTTTATTCAACAAATTTGGACTCGTGGTGGTTACGAAGGAAACTATACATATGTTGGTGCCGGAGACAAAATTGAAGAAACAAAAGCTATTCAAAGCAACACATATAATCGTTATTATACAACAAACACTAACATCGACGACATGTTTGCCGATGACTTTGCTCTTGCTCAAAACACAATTATGGCTCTTGGTGGACTTTGCTACAGCAAAACTACAACAGATTCTGATGGCAATGTAACCAAAACTCAAATGCTTTTGAGTGACAACTCTAACAGATTGGAAATCACTACTAGCGATGGAATTAAAAATGTGTTTGAATATAAAAATGGTATATTCTCTATCACATTGAACGCAGGTTCTGAAAATGAAGAAATTTACATTTTCACTGGTTGGTATGAACAAAAATTAATAGAAAAAACAACCACTGATGAAAATAATAACACAATCATCAAAAAACAATGGTCTGATTTGCAACTTATGAGCACTCAAATTGAGACTCCATTTGAAACAACTGCTTATGCTGATACAAACATTATTGCAATATTTGAAAAAGCAGAAAAAATAACTTTCTCTTATGAGAAAAATGCATTTACTATTAACTTCAACACAATTTATGACAGTTTAAACAACCCTATTGAAGTAACAGACACCAGCGTTTCTGGTGTGTTCACCGTAACTTCAAAAGTTACTGCAACAATAACACCAAGTGGTAGCTACAGATTTGATAATGAAGGATTAAAAGTTGGTGGAAATAGCATTCTTAACGATTTCATCATCACTCAAGATGGTGTTGAAGATGATGGTGTTATTTTTGAGCAAACTGGTGGAGAAACATTCTCTAACAGATTCAACCTTGCAAAAACAATTAATGCAACAATTTATGCAGGAAAACTTATTAATGAAAATAACACATCAATCAATGTTGTAGAAAAAGAAATCGTTGCTGTTTACTTAACAATAAATGGCTACACTTTCAGTGACCAATTAACCTCAGACACTGGTCTTTCTGGTGCCGAAATGATATTGTTTAAAGAAACTGAAGATGACCCTATTGTTGTTGTTAAAACTCAATATGTTGATGGAATGGTTAACAACATTGCAACAGAAGAAAACAGACTTGATAGTGCAAACAGAAACATTCATGTTGTTTATGACGCAAACAATAAATCATTGAATATTAGTGGCTACTTTGACAAAGAACTTTCTGGAAAACTTTACATTGGATATGTGGCTGCTAGTGATGATGTTGATATTGAAGCAATTGATATCAATGCTTGGTATATCAATGAATATAAAGAATTTACTGAACAAATGGACCCAAGAATTAAACTATACTCTCTTGCTGGTGTAAATGATTTGTTTAGAATTTGTTTCAACTACACAATGGACAATCTTGAACTTTATGATGCAGAATCAGAAGATGCTATTGCTGTTGATGCAGATTATGTTAACCTATTTAACAAGAACTTCTCTCTTGGTCCAAATATTGTTGGATATGTTGCTTCTGCCGTAATTAACAGAAACAGCACTCTTAATGTCAGCTATAAAACAATTGAATCTCTTGATACAATTGATGAGCTTACAAACATTGCAAAAGATAATGGCAAAGAACAATCTGCAATAGATTATCTTTCATATGGTGTAATCAACTGGACTGGTAAAAAAGTTGACTACGAAACAGAAACCATTATGAGTGAAACAACTGTAAACGGCACACACATTTTGGTTAATGATGTTTATTATGAAATTGCTACACTTACAAAATATAACTATGATGGAGAGACCTACACAGTTGATAGCGAAGGCATATATGTTGAAATTGGTGGAGAATATTATAGCTTAGCCACCCAAACAAAATATGTTGAAACAACTCACACTGTTGAAATTGTTTCTAACAATGGAAAAGCATATTTCTATGGCGTTGAAGATAACACATTCAACTTCTCTTCTTCAACAAAAATTAAACTTAAAACCGACCTTGAATACTACGAGGACGGAACAAACCTTTATAAATTTATTGGTTGGTTCACTATTGTTGGTGACAAAGTTTATATTGTCTCTAACTCTCTCACTGCAGATATTACTGGTGGTGGAAACTATTTTGCAATTTATGCAAAAACAGTAAAACTTGATGAAACTCATGTTTACACAAAAGAAAATGGCGAAGTTGTTGCTGCTTTAACAGACATAAATGGATATATTTCTGTTGATTCTAACCATAAACTTGAAACTGTTCCTGCCAAAGGTGAAGATGGTGAAATTGTAAAATCATATGTAAGTATTTCAAACTCTGCAAACTATAATGATCACTTTGTTGCAGTTATTGGTTCAAAAATTATTACAACTGTTGATGTTAATGAAGGATATATTATTGAAGACTTAACTGTTTCATTTAAAAATGACCCAGATAATATTGAAGAAACAAAAATTAACACTAATTACAAAACAACCACATTTGCTAGCGAATTTACAGTAATAGATAAAGACTTTAGTATATACTCTAATATTGTTAAATCTGCTACCCTTTCTATTACAAAAATTTATTATAACAGCATTAGTATGATTAGTGCTGGTGAACTTTGTGATTATAGTGTTGCAAGACTAGATGATAACAGGCTTCCTTCTGGTGTTTCTAATATTGACAATATTCCATACAAAAAAGGCGACGTAATCACTTTGTCATTCTCTAATACAGATGACTATGGTCTTATTGGCTTCTATGCAAATGGTTCACTTATTGGACAACTTTCAGAATACACTGTAGAAACAAACAACGGAGCTAAAACATATTCAACAACCTACACTGTTGAAGGTGACACAACAATCGAGGTAAGAATAACTCACTTTGCAAAAGTTGAAACAAAAACACAAAGCATTAACCTTTCAACTGGTAAAATAATTGATACAAATAAACAACAAGTTTATATCTCTTATATTGATCACTATACCGAGGAAGAAATTAATAAACAAATTAATTTGATTTCTCCTATTGAAACAATTTTAAGTGGAACAGTTGTTACTTTCACAACAAGCTCAACAAAAAGCACTGATGCATTTGTATACTATTCAAAATTGGTTATTGAAGGTGGTTCAACAAGTGAAGTTATTGAATCAACTGAAAATACCATTTCTAGAGCAATTATTTATGATGCAACAAATCAAACTGCAAACAGAGCTTCTGCAACATATATTGCAAATTATGTTACTGCATATGAAGTTACTGTAACAAGATCTATTAATGGCATTGATGAAAATGATGTAATTAGTGGCATTAATCCACAAGACATAGGTGTGTTCACAGCAGACGAACTTAGATCTTTGCTTGATGTTTATGTCACATATACTAACCAATACGGTGAAGAAACAACAATTGTTCTTGGTTCTAAAAAATCTGCAACAATTAGTGCTCAAAGCAAAGACTCAATTGTTGTAACCACAAAAATTGATGAAAATGTTGCAAACAGATATGGTTGCTATATGATTCAAAATGCAAAAGATTCTTCTTCAAAGAAAGAAGTTCCAACAAATGGTGTTGTTTCATTTGAAGACCCATCTAAAGGTGATATTGATGTTGTTTACTATCCAAGCAGAACCATCACTCTTTCTCGTAAACTTGACAATCAATTTAGTAACAACTCATCTCTTACTATTGCTGCAAAAGATGACTCACAAGGAACAACATTCCTTCTTGGAAACGAACAAACCTCAACATTCCCAAAACTTAATGACAGTAGCATCACAGATCCTAAATTAAAAATTGTTACCCTTGCTGACGCAATATTTGTCAGAATCTCATATTTGTCTGCTCAATATCAATTTGCAGGATTCTATGTTAATGGAGAATTCTATGATTTATATGACGAAGAATATGTGAAACTTAGAGATGGTGATATCTATCTTTATGTTGTTAACAATACCCAAAATAAAAAAGCAGGCAACAAAAACTTAACTGATGATGTTAATATTAATATCACAGCTTGCTGGTATACTCTATCAACCATAAGAACTTACATTATGCTTGATGGCAGCTACCTTAACAAAGAAACAACAACTGACATTGGAGAAAATATTGTTAATACTTATGGTGATGCAACTGCAATTGAAAGTGATTTCCTTGCATCTAAACTTACAATGAGACTTTATGGAAACAGACTTACTGGCTTGACTGCTGGTGATGCAAATCTTGAAGGTGCATTTAACACTGCTCTTCAACTTACTCTTGCAACAAATGGCAAACTTGAAAAATATATGTCTAACACAAGTTTGGGACTTATTGCTTCAACATATGCTGGATATCATTTTGTTGGATTCTATTTTGGAAAAGATGGAGACTCTATTGATAAATTTGAAAAACTTGAAGCAATTGATGAAAATGGCGAGGTTGTTTTTGCAAACACATTAACAAGCTTTATCCCTGCAGAAGATATAACAAAAGCTTCTAACTATGTTATTGTTGCAAAATACTTAACTTCATATAAAGTTTCTCAAGGTGTTACAATCTTTAATGATGAAAACTCTAAGTTTGAAATAAGTGAAGAAGGAAAAGAAAAATATATTGAATTAAACGGCACTCCTCTTCTTATGTTTGATGAAACATTAACTTATCTCACTCAAGTTAAGAAAGTTGGCACTACCTTTGTTGCTCTTGATGCTGACGATATTGCTGTTAATTATGAAAATACAGATAAATCATACTCAACCATAAACTATGACTATTACTATCCACAATTATCTAATTATATTGCCCTTAAACAACCAACAAAAGATAACTACAAATTTATTGGTATATATTTAAATGGCAAACTTTATAACATTGTTGGAAAATATATCGTTAATGGCGAAGAACATTTGGTTGTTGATTTGTCTGACTTTATAACAACAAATGACAACATTTATGATATTCATAACATTTATGCAGAATTTAGATATGTTAAAGAAGTTGACTTTGTTGTTCGTATTGGTGTTGATAACACAAATGATATAGACAAAATTGCAAACTCAGCTCTTGATAATATTGAAATTGAAATTGTAACATATAACCCATATGTATTAAATTCTGCAACCAATACTTATGGTGTTACAACAACCACAACTTATACAAATAGCGAACAAGACGCAAATTCTTATTGGAATAAAGATAATCAAAGTTTGTACATCAAACTTCATTTGCCTATTGGAACAATTGTAAATGTTACTGTTTATGACAAAACAAACAATGACAAAACTGTTAAACCAACAATTGGTGAACTTAAATATTATGGTTGGTTTATGTATACAAACCAATCTATTGCAGGAAGTAACACTGCAATTAACTACACAACAAACTGCTCATTCACCCTTTCTGAAAGCATTGATATTGTTGCACAATTCCCAGGAACTGATGTCCCAGGAAAAACAACCGATACTCAATTTGCTTATCGCTTCATTGGTAATGCGTTTGGTGGAACAAAAACATTTGACCCAACAAAATCAAGTGATATTGAAAACAGTGACATTGCAAAAGCATTAACAGCATTCTTTAACACAATTGCTGCTGGTAATGCAACTAATGGAGTTGTTGAATATAACTCATATAAATTCACATTCACCACTCTTGCAAATACAAATAATCTTGTTCTACATATCACATACAAAAATGGTGAAAATATTTATGAAGCAGACTATTTGTTCACTGGTTGGTATCAAGAAATTAAACTTGCAAACACAAAACGCTATATGTTTGTTACAAACACACTTGGTCTTGACTACACTGATGCAGTAATGCCAGAACAAATGGTAAATGCTATCAACATGATGGCTGAATTTGTTGAAATTTCAACAATTAAAATTTCTATAAATAACGCTAACACTGTTGACTTTACAAACATTAGTCAAAACTATAACAGCTTTGTTAACTATAATGTGCTTGGTGGAACAACTTCAAAAGAACCTTCAAACACTCTTCAAATTTTGTCATCTACTCTTGATGATAATGGATTTATGATTGTTAAAACACTTTATGGTTCTCAATTTATGTATAGAACTAAAGTTGTGTTTGGATACTATAATTCTGCTGAAAATGCATCATTTAATCCAGACTCAAATGCATATGACGACAAATATGTTGCTCAAACATTTGAAACAAGAACAACAGTTCATGATGATGAAACAGACACTGATACATACCTATACACAAATGAATTTAAAACAACAAAAACAAAATATAAATTCACAATTTATCAATCAGAAAACATTTTATCAACAATTACTGCTTCTGCAACACAACAAATTGCAGCTCCTTCTACTAACACTACTGCTGCCACTCTTGACCGTGGCACAGCAGGCTTTGCTGTTTCAAGTTTTGCCAAAGCAAGTTTGTGCTTTGACAATGTTGTAACATTAATGGATAATACTAATGACGACATTGAGATTGTTGAAGAAGATTTTGAAATTGATGAAACAGATATCACCAACAACAACCAACAAACAGACTTTGTAATTGAGTTGGTTGCTCCTGATGTTGCATCAACCAATGCCGAAATTGTTATAACAATTGTTAGACAAAATGGTCTGATTGACACAATCACAATAACAAAAGCTGAAAAAGCAATATTTGTTTCTTCTGATGGAACACAAAAAGAAATTACTCTTGTTAAAATATTAGATGAATTAACCGAGTCTATTGCAGTTAAATATAAACTTGTGTTCTCTGATGCTGAAATTGCAAAACTTGCACTTAGCAGCAACATTACAATTGCTATCAACACAAATAACTGCATAAGTGAAAGCTTGCTTAACGTTGTGTTAACTAGAATCACAACCAACACAGATGGTGATGAAATTACAACCACTATCAAAACAGAAAAATCAAACAACTTAACATACATCACAACCAATGATGATAGTTCTGCTACACTTCTTGCAGTGATTACAATTGTTAACAAATTTGCCCTTTCTGTTAGTGATAACGACAACAATGCTGGTATTGCAGAAACAAGATTTGCTGATCAACAATACACTGCAACAATTTCTGCAAAAGATAACTACTCTGTTGAAGACATTACTTTTAGCATGAAAATTGGAGATAACACTGTTTCTAAGAATTTGTCTGACTTGCTTAAATTATATAATGGAATTGATTGTGTTTCTCTTGCTGATGCATATAACTATGCTATGCAAAAAGAAACAATATTTAACCCTGCTTCTGAAGACAATTGGTTTATTGAAATAAAAGCTCAAGAACAAGAAATTATTATTGAGTATTCATATAACAGCAAAACATATTTCACTGCAACTCTTACATTTGAGTTTACTGATACTGCAGATGTGAATAATTATGCTTATGTTACAAAAATCAATTCAACTTGGGCACTTAAACACAATGTTGAAATTTCAACAACATATGAACATGTTACAAACGTTAATGCTTATGCTCAATATGAAAAACTTGAGAAAAACACAACCACTAATTCATTTGAAAACTCTACTACTGTTGATAACCCAAAATTAGTTTATATTTTGGACAAATGGTTCTACACAATTGACGACAATGATAACTATGTTGTTATTAACAAATTAAATGCAGCATTTAAAGACGAAATTGAAAATGAAGAATTTGCATTTAATGGATATATTTATGGTGGTAAGTATATTAAAGTTACAGAAGATGCCGAAGATACTGGTATTCTTGTTAATGACGGAACAACAACATGCAGTGATAACATTGAGATGATTGCTCAATTTACAGAAAAACTCGGCATAAATTTTGCTCTTGAAATTGAGTATTACAAACCAGGTAATCCACTTGAAACACCTATAAACTATATTAATGTTGTTGAAAACCAAACAACATACACAAACTTTGAAACTGAAGAGGCTGTCAACACAGTTGCTCTTAAAATTAATGATGCAATTAGTATCACTATGATTGACACTCACGAATATTTCAGATTTGTTGAATGGTATATTTATTATGGTGATAACAAGTTGCTTACAATTGAAAATGCTGCTCTTCTCCTTGATTCTAACTTTGTTATTAACACTCTTGCAAAAACAGCAATTGATGAATTAGAAATGACAATTGATGAAATCAACATTTCTGACTTTGTAATTATTGCAAAAATGAAAGAACAAGTAACTCAAATTAATATTGAATATGATGTTGCTGGAGAAGTGTTTACTATTGTTACAAAAAATGGTAGTGATATTGTTTCTGCAACCATTAATGATGGTAATGAACATTTGATTGATGGTGACCAAGCAATATTTGCTCAAAGAATTGAAAAAGAAGAATCATATAAACTTACTATTGCTTATTCTAAAGATCATGCACCACAATTTACAGTTATTGCTGCATCTTATCAAACAATAACAGGAAAAGTTGCAAACACAACATTTATTGGTTCAAATTCTGCTGTTAGAGCTGTTTCTAAAGACGGAACAATAAGCACAACAAGATATTATAAATTAAATGGATTTAAAGATAATCTTGGCAAAATTGAATTGATTCAATATGATAGCGTTGCAAACGCAATGCAATTTGCAAACATTGTCAATTCAACAACATACACTCTTAACACCACTAACCTATATTTGATTGAAGCTGGTCGTGCAACAACATATAATTCTCAATTTACCGCAGCTACAATCTCTATAAATGGTCAAACCACTCACTCTAACTATTTCACTTCTAAAGATGAAATGAACTATGCAGCACTTAGCTTCCTTGTTGAAGAAGGAACCATTGTAACAATTAATTTTGAAAACCCAGGAATTTATGAATATAGCAGTGTTCCAACCACATATTCATACAGAAAAATGGCTCTTTCTCCAGACTTAATGTTATCTGATATATTAGCCACATTCTATGCTAATGGTTATCAAACAACATATGATATAGATAACCCTGTTACAGCTTGGAAACAACAAATCATCACCGAAGAGAAAAACTACTACACTTCACTAAATGAATATTCAAACAACAATATTCTTGACCAAGAATCTACCTACACATTTATTGCAAACTCTAACGCAAGTTTTATTGCTGACCACATTGGTATTTTTGAAGACCAAAGATATTTCTTGAGTTTGGTTATTGGTGCTGATGAATCAACACAATTTATTTTTGATGACACAAACAAAGATAGCGTTGTTAAAAACATTTACACAGGTGAAAATTTTGTTATCACCTCTGCAAAAAAAGGCACTGATGTTTCTTATGTAATTAAAGAAAACTTTGAATATAAACTTGATGACTATAATAAAATTCACTCTATTTCACTTTATGACTATTACTTAACAACTGATGATGTTTATAATAACGAAGATTATCAATATGAAACTGTTGATGGTAAAAAATATCTTACTATTGATGGATGCACATTTGAATATGAAGAAAAACCAATTAATGAAAACCCATATGATTCAACTCAAAATATTCATCAAAAAACTGTTATTGTGTATAAGAGTGGAACTCTTCCTGCAGGCTTCAATATGAATGGTGCTAACTATGTTTATAAAGATACAAGAATTCAATATACCCTTGCAAACAGCATCATTTCTAGATTCTCAGAATCAAATGTATCAACCGATGTAAACTTTGCAAACACAAAAATTTCATTAACTCAACCAGGATATCAAGTTGCAATTGGTCTTGTTAATAACAAAGTTATTTCAACCGAAATATCTTCTGCTAAAAAATACATGACAAATGATAAACTGTTTGAAAATGATGATAGCACTATTTTGCAAAAACTTGCAGAATGCTTGGGCGAAGAAGAATCAGACTTCAACCATGGATGGATTCCTAGCGATGAAAGAATTGCATATGTTGTTGAAGACCATGGTGGAAACTTAAAAACAACTGACCTTCTCACAACAATGCAAGTTAAAAAATATAAGAAAGTTACTCTTCTTGCAGAAAAGCTTGATAACAAAGTGTTCTATGGATTTGTAATTATTTCTCAAAACGATAAAATTCATTGCGCAAGTGAAATTCCAGTTCAAAATGTATTTAATGATGAAACTTTAAAATATGCACTTTATGGTGGCAAATCAAGCATTGGAATTCTTCCTGCTTCTTCATCAAAAGTTGCAACTGTTACAAGTGAAGACGGAACTCAAAAAACATATTATGCTGCAAGCTATGATAGCATTGATGGTGATGCAATAATTATTGCTTTGTATCAATCAAAAGTTAATGTTCTTAACCTTTCAAAAATGACATTTGATGAAGATAAAATTGAAAACACTGTTAGTGCAAAATTTACCCCTACTCCAACAATTTCAAACAGTGGAAGATCAACTGATGAATCAACAAACAAAGGTAAGATTAAAGTTGAATCTTTGCTTTACACCTCAGACACTGTATATGTTCAACTTCTTATTTCTGCAAATGGCTTTGCTGAATATAAAGGTGCAACTGTTAAAGATTCTAATTCTTCAATTGCTGCAATTTATTCTGAATCAACAGTAATTGAAGCAGCAGACAACTTTACTAATGCAAATTCATACTATGAAAATATTTATCGCAATAGTTATAACGAAGAACAAGGCACAACTTCATTATTAGATTCTCAAATTAAAAAAGAAGATGACAAAACAATAACATATGGTTATTTAAGACCTGAAAGATTGTTCATTGAAGATTACAGCATTAGAAACTCTGAGTTGAAATTGTCAGTTAACCCTTCTAATATCAACTACTTATATTTATATTTTGCTGACCCATACACTCAACAACAAATTAATAAAAATGATGATATTACAATATACTTATACTTTGCTGATATTTACTACACCGTTAATTCTGAAGTAACAGAATATACCGGCAAAAAACCAGATTCAGTTGATGGAAAAACTCCTGTTGGAGTTCAAACACCATATATTGGATACTCTGCAACAGTTATGGCAACAGAAGGTTGGAAAAACCCATCATATGATGGTAAATATGTTACAAATGAAAAAGACCCATATATTTACACATGGATTGATTGTAATGGAAATCGTTTGGCATACCCTGTTAAAGTTACTAGCAGCATGATAAAAATCAATCCAGATGATGAAAACGACCCTATTCTCCTTACTAGAACTGATGGAAGTGCTGATTATCCAATACTTACAAGTAAACCAGATGTCGATAAAGTTACTAAAGATTCAATTCCAAACACAACTATTAAATACTGTGACATGGTTGATCAAGTTTACGACAAAGTTGCAAGTGTGTTTGACTATCTTGAAATTGATGAAACAACAATCAAAGTTAAAGACAATTTATTTAGCGTTACAATTGATGGCACAACAATCAATTCTGGCAGCATGAAAGGAACATTCTCTAAACTTACAACAAATAATAATGTATTATTTATTAAATCTAGTATCAATAACATTAAATTTATGGTAATGGCCGACATTATTGAAGACTCTCTCAAATTTGAATTTTATGTTTATGCAAATGAAAACTCTGGATTCCCTGATTTTGAAATTGCTGCTGTTACTGGTGTTGCAACAGAATATGGAATTGCATATCAACATACTGTTACAGACGACTTCGATTCAAGTAAATACTCAATCGAATTTAACATTGAAAACTATAATTTTGATGATGAAACCAAAAAAGAATGCATAGGTTACACATCTTGCATTGCACATTGTGACCGAGCATCAACAAGCACAATGTATGGTAGTAAGGTTAATGGAAACAACTTCTCTGGAACATTCTATGGTGACTCACTTATTTATGATGAGGCAACCAAAACAATGATTAGAGATACTGAAAAATATCCATCAATGAATCTCTACACTCTTATGAGCTTTGAAAGAGTTTCTCAAAATGTTTCAGCAAAACTTAATGTTGCTAAAACAGAAGATTCTCAATTAATTGTTGATTTTATATCTCCTGCTGATACTAACAAAGGAAATGCTGCTTATATTAATGCCATGAAAGAATACTTTAATCAATCTGTTAAAACAGAATGTGACCACCCTAACTATCTTTCTGGCAAAGTTGATTTAATTGATGGCTACGACTTATATGTTATTAAAAATGCCTTGACATATGTTGAAGCAATTGAAAATGCTCTTAGAACTATGAGATTATCTACAAATATTCAAGCTCAACTTGTTTACATTATGACTGAAATAATTTCATTTAACCCAACAAACAATATTAATTTTGGAACTTATTCAAAAAGTATTAATCATACATCTGTTCAAAGTGAAATTAATGAAAGAACTGACAAATATTATAGTGGAATGCCTCAATCAGGAACAATCTTTGATTACACATCAAGCACAAAAGAAAACTTTGCTAACATTTTGAGATATACATTAAAACTTGATGCTTTGGCAACACGTCTTGAAAAATCTGACGACTTAACCTTCTATAGAATCAATGTTTATGAAAACTTTAAAAATTCAATAACATTTGAAGAAGGACAAAACAATCTTGGTGGGTATGAAAATGATTATAACAAGATGTTTGGACTAAAAGGTTATAAAGCAACAATTCAAGTTGATACAAATAAACAAATTGACTATAGATATTTTGGAAATGCCCTTAATTATGGTGATGCAATTATTTCAACTGTTAAACTCACTGAGCATGTTTACCCTCACCGTGATAGAGGAATTTGGGAAGATGAAATTCGTGGATATGTTTATATTGATAACGCAACTTCAACATTTGAAGGATATACAAATGGTGAACTTAATGGTAAAACAATAACAACCTATCATGATAACGATTATGCAAACTCAGATTCATTTATAAAGAACACTGTTGATTGTAATAAATGGACAAAACTTTCAAAATGGGCTTCTGGTATTACAAATCGTGGTGCTAAATATGCTGGAACATATTTGCTTACAACTCACTCAGGTATTTGCCCTGTTAGTGAAGAATTCTATGATACAGATAACACAATATTTACTGCTGGTGTAACATTAAAACTATATGTGGACAAAGTTAAAACAACCAATCTTGATGCTGAACACCCTGCAATAGTAAGAAATATTATTGTTGTTAGTGCAATCGCTGTCGCCTCTGTTGTTGTTACTGTTGCAACTTGGGGTGCTGGTAGTGCTGTTATTGGAGCTCTTGCCCTTGGAGCAAAAGCAGCTTTCGCAATCCATGCTGCGACTGCCGCTATTGGAGCTGTGGCTATTGGTTATGCAGTTTATGAAGGTGTTTGCCTTATTGACAGTGCAATTAACAACGATAACAATCGTGCAAGTGCATTGCAACAATTTGTTAGCAGCCTAGACTTCTCAGATTTCCCTAGCTAATAAACAATAATACCCTATTCACTTTGGCAAAAAACTTGCCAAAGTGAATAAAAATTTATATAATTTAATTGGAAGAAAGTGCTTATGAAAAAATTTATTCGAACAATTTTAATATCTTTTGCATTTGTGCTCGCTGCAGCACTGCTTTTGAATTTAAATATAGGTCATAATTTTGCCTTTGCAAGCAGCAAAACAATATTTATGGTTAATCCTAGTTTAATTGCAACAACTGCTGGCGAAACATATGTTTTTGACTCATCTGATGAATGTTTAAAACTTATGAAGGAAGATTCAACCGAATCTTCTAGTTATAGTGTTGGCAAAGTTATAGACATGTCTGCTGTTAACGGCAAAATATATCTTCTTAGAACCGACAAAATTTCTTGCTTTAACACAGAAACAAAAGAAGTTTCTGATATTATAATGAATCTCGGTGACTATAAATTTTCTAGCATAAGCGCTAGCTACCAAGATGAAAAGGTTGTTTTATTAACCTATTCTAAGCAAAACAATGAGCTTTATTACTTTTTGCAAAATAATGTTTCTTTTGACAGAAACACCATAACCATTTCTCAAGCAAACGAAGAAAGCGTTGATTACAAATTTATTACATATGGTGAAATTACATATTTGATGCAAACAACAAAATCTTCAATATTTTTACACTTCCCTGTTGTTTTTGGCAGCAACATAACATTATCTACAACAACAAAACTAATCCTAACTGAAAATACAGCCGATATTAAGTTTGCAAACTATACAAATAACAAGCTTGCCATAACTTATGAAACAAAAACAGATATTTATAATTTTAAACACAATAGCCTCGATAGCCTCGGAATTGTTACATCAGATACAATAGAATACGCTCAATCAGTAAATAATGTTTATGACGAAAAGAATTTTGTTTGTAAAGACACTTCTTTTGATGATACTAATATCTATTTGCTTACAAAAAATGGACATTACACTCTTAATCTTGAATCAAACGAAATTTCAACTTGCATACAAAACCCAGTATGCACACTTATTGAACTCGATAAAGAAGATTTTGAATATTATAAAGTAAAAGAAGATAGCGTTATTATTTCCACTCTTGGCACAGAAAGGTCAGAAGCTGTTCCAGAAGGCGCATACGTAACAAGAATTGCCGATGTTAACATTAATAGCACTTCTGCACTTTTGGGCTATAAATACGTCGTATATACGAATTATTATAAAGAATTTAATATTTGGAAATGTGAAAATATTTTTGGATACATAAATGATGATTCAACCAATCTTGAATTGATTGAAACAACCGAAAATGATAAAACTATCAAAGTTTTAGACAACACCCAACTTCTTTCTTATCCATCACTAGAAGTTGACAGCATTAACACTGTTTTGATGAACATTGGTCAACACACCCCTGTTAAATTACTTTTAGACTTGGGTGAATTTAAAAATGGATATGAAGACACCGACTCATTAACAAACAAATATTGTTTGGTTCAAGTTGGTAGTAACATTGGATTTATCAGTGCAAGCAGAGAAATGAGTGAAGACCGAAGAGTTGCTCTTGTTATATCTAATGCAACAGTTTTAGCTGATGCAATTATATATGAAAAAGCAGATAAAAGTTCTTATGCTCAAACCATTTTAAAAGCCGATTCAAAAGTTAAAATAATTGGACCAAGAGATGGAAATGGTTTTGTTAAAATTGCATACAACGATGAATATGGCAACTATTATGAAGGATACATAACAGCTTCATATGTTCGCTCAAACAGTTTCACTACTCTTCAAATTATAGGTGTGATATTGGTTCTAATTAATGTATGTTTCTTAGTTGTTCTGTTTATTACACGAAAAAAGATTACTAAATAATGAATAATAAAAAACACCATAATTGGTGTTTTTTTTATTGCTATTTTTTAATATTTGCAGATTTTTAATGATTTATTAAATAAAATATTATAAAAAATATTAAATTTCTGCAATTTTTATATAAATTAACTACAAATTTTATACCCTAGCTGCAATTTTTTTGCTATTTTCTACAATAATTCCCTCGTTTTGCTGATAATTTTCTTCTGCAAGTATAGCTGAATTAATAGAAATTTCGTACGCAGTTTTAATGATAGTCTCACCATTTTCATCTTTCTTTTGATACTGTCTGCTTTGCACTCTTCCTGTGATTTCTATTTTTTCTCCAACCTGCATATCTTTAATAAATCTTGCATTTCTTCCCCACGCAATGCAAGGTAAATAATCACTTTTGTTATATGACCTATTGACTGCCAAAAGAACATCAGCAATTTCTCTTCCAAAAGGAGTTGTTCTAAATACTGGCGGCTTACAAATATACCCAATTAAATTAATGTTATTATATTCCTCTTCACAATCATCAGAAATTTTTCTTGCAAAAACTGTAAGCATCAATTTACTATGCCCATCTTCTTCTCTGTTATAACTTCTAAGTTGCCCAACGATTGTAACAAATTCACCAACTTTCACATTTAGTGATAGCCTTTCTGACACTGTAATTGGCAAAATATCACTTTCATCAGATAATCTTTTTATTTCAATTTTACCTTCAAAAAAGCCTTCACCCATTATAGTGTGAGAATATTTTAATTCTTCAACGAGCTTCCCCCTAACTTTAACTATATTGTTGTTTTCGTAATTCATGTTATTCCTCTTCTATTTTTTTATTTGTAAGCCATTATTGTCAATTGTATAATCACTTTCATAAACAAGTTCACTAAGTTTCACAATCTTATAATTCTGTGATTTTAAATATTTAATAATTAGTGGCAAAGCTTCAACGATGTGATCAGCGTTATTATGACAAAGTATTATTGAACCATTTTTAACACTTGTTTCGATTCTCGTTAGTATTTGACTAGCAGACAAACCTTTCCAGTCCAAACTGTCAACATCCCATTGAATCGTTTGCAATCCCAAGTTCGATGCACAAGTAATAAGTTGGTTGTTATAATCTCCGTATGGAGGACGGAAAAAGCGAATTTTTTTGCCTGTTATGTTTGTTATAAGTTCGCAGCTTGTAACAAGTTCGTTTGTTACTTGACTATTTGAAAGTGTGCTCATTTTTGGATGTGTGTTAGAATGTGTTCCAATATCAAACCCTGCTTCATCAATTTCTTTAACTTTATCGGGATTTGCTTCAACCCAAAAACCAACCAAGAAAAATGTGCCTTCTAACCCTTCATCTTTTAATATTTTTATTATTTGACTTGTTTTGTCAGAGCCCCACGCAGCATCAAACGTTAATGCCACTTTTTTCTCATCAGTTTTTACTGAATAAATTGGAACCAGCCTGCTTGCATGCCCAAAATACACCCTATAACTTGTTGTTGCACTTGTTACCACTGCCAGCATTACAAACACCAAAACTAAACTTATTATTGCTGTTATTTGCTTTGCTTTTACGCATACAATTTTCATAATGCACTAACATCTCCTATATTCTACTAAAAAGTTTTTCTGTTACATAAAACATAACCTGTCCGATTTTTAAATATTATATATTTTTATATAATATTTTGTCGAAAAATGTTGATTTTACTTTTTGTAACATACTTTAACCTATGCATATAACAAAAAAAATATAACAAAAAAACAAGGCAAATTTTTTGCCCTGTTTTTGTTTATTATGTATTAACCAATTTTTATTTCAATTTCTTTAGAAAATGGTTCTTCCATTCCTTCAACCAAATAATTAACTTTCATAATATATGTGCCATTATCCAAATCTCCAATATTGATTTCTCCATCAACACATCTTCTGCCTTTTTTTGCAGCAATATCAAATGTGCAATCTTCAATATCAATATTCTTCATTTCACCATTTGAATATTTTAAGTTTACAAATATCTTATCTTTTACAGACAATATATAGTTGTTACTACTATCTCTTCTGGTTGGTTTTATTGTTGATGAAACTTTAAAAACTATAATTTCTTCTGGTGTTTTGTCTTCAACCAAATATCTAATTGTCATATCTTGTCCGTTATATGAAATGTAAACAAATGCATCAGTATCAGTAAAACAACCATTGTTATCCAAATTTCTTGTTCTTGTTATCATAGCCTTACTGAGTGGTATTTTCTTTGTTGAACCATCAGAATAACGACAAACAACATAGATATAGTCTAACGACATTTTATCGCCTGTATAGTTACCTTCAACAACATAAATGCCATCTTGATTTGGTTGAGTTAATGCCATGCTTGTTATTGTTATTGCTGCAGGAGGCTTATAAAGAAGAACTGCAAGCACAACAATCAATATAACTGCTGCCACACCAACCAAAGACGAAATTAAAATTTTTCTCTTTTTTGGCATTGGCAAATGAACTTTTCTCATTTTGCGATTAAGTTTAAAGTCAAGGTCTGAATCATATTTACCAAGTTTGCCAAAATCTGCTGTTTCATTTTTTGAATACTGTTTTAAAAACTCTGAATAGTTGCCAGTATATTCATCTGGTCGTTCATCTTTAACAACAGATTCTTGAGTTGCAGCTTTTTCTTCTCTCTTTTTGAGCATTCTTGCAGAAACTTTGCGTTGTTTTTCTTCTTCGTTAAGCTCTTTTTTGATTTGCTCAGAAAGTTTTTTCATTTGAGCTTGATCTTCTTTAGATAAGTTCTTTAAACTTTCATCTGCTGCACTTAAGTCAACAACAATATCATCTTTATCTTTTTTCAAAGGTCTATCTCCTTTTTAAATTATATAAAATACAAATAAATTAGTCAAATATTTTAAACATTACGAATGTAACCACTTGTTGGTTTAACTCCAGTAACAGAAATACACTTTCCTTTGCTGGTTCTAACATCTTCTTCAAGAAGTCTGCTGCTAATTGTGCTTATTTCATTTTCAGAAACAATAACAATTTCACTATTTGCTGCAACTTTTCCAGAGCAAATAACTTTTGTTCCAGATGAATTATCTCCTTTAAGTTCAATAATTTTAACACCTTTTCTATATCTAGCGAGCAAATCTATTTCACTTGCAATAACTCTCTTTGCATATGCAGTGTTAGAAACTATTGCAATTTCATCTGCGCTGGTAACTTGGTCAACACTAACAACAAAGTCTCCATCTGCAAGCATCATACCTTTTACACCTGCTGAAATTCTGCCTTGAAGCGGAATATCATTTTTATCAGCATTAAGTGCCATACCTTGCTCACTCACAAACATCAAACTTGTGTTTGGTTCATCTTTTTGAACACTTATTATTTGGTCTCCTTCTTTAATTTTTGCAGCTTGATAATAAGATTTCAAAAGTGTGTATTCTTGAATGTTTGTCTTTTTAATCATTCCCTGTTTTGTAAAGAATAATAAGTCATAATTATCTTTTTCTGTTGGAGAGTCAAACACTGCAACGGGAATTTCATCTGCACGCAAGTTTTTGTCCAGTTTGTTAAACACAAGGCCTTTATCTTTAAAGTTTGATGAGCCAAGTGATGAAACATCAAATTTAACAACATTTCCAAGGTTTGTGAAAACAAGAACTGTGTCGCTGCTCATAACCTCGTCAGAAGAAATAACAACTTCATGAAGATTTGATCTTTCTGTCCAGACTTTGCTTGCTCCAGAATATTTTTTTGTTGGAATAGCTTTGATTGTTGCCGCAGCCGTTGCACAAACAGTCATTTTTTCAACAGTTGTTCCAGAACTTGTTGCTGCATTATCAATTTTGTAATCATCAAAAGTATCAAGGACTTCACTTCTTCTTGCATCTTTATATTTTTTCTTAATTTCTGTCATTTCATCTTTAACAAGCTCAAATTGAAGCTTTTTGCTTGCAAGAATTGCAGAAAGTTTAGCTATAAGTTCTTGAACTTCCAAAAGTTCTTGTTCAAGTTTATATATTTCCAAACTTGTAAGTCTTGCAAGACGCATATCTAGTATTGCCTGTGCTTGACGATCAGAGAGTTCAAATCTTTCTCTCAAGTTTTGTTTTGCTTCAGTTGTGTTTGCACTGCGTTTAATTATGCGCACAACTTCATCAATATTTCTAACTGCAATAATAAGTCCTTTTAAAATATGTTCTCTTTCTTTTGCAGCATCCAAATCAAACTTTGTTCTTCTGTAAACGACATCTCTTTGATAGTCAACATAATAGTTAAGCATCTTTTTGATGCCCATTTGTTGAGGACGACCCTCTGCAATTGCAACCATGTTTATACCAAACGAGATTTGCATATCGGTATATTTAAAAAGTGCGTCTAATACTTTTCTTGTGTCTGCATCTTTTTTAAGTTTAATTGTTGCACGCATACCTTGTTTATCAGATTCATCAGTAACTTCTGCAATATCAGCAAAAGTGTCTTTTTTAGAATCTTTAAGTTCAACAATTCTTTGAAGTAGTTTTGCCTTATTCACTTGATAAGGAAGCTCTGTTATAACAATTGTTTGTTTGTCTCCATTGGTTTCAATATGCACTTTTGCACGAATATATATTTTGCCTTTTCCTGTTTCATATGCTTGCAAAAGTTCATCACCAGCAATAATATATCCACCAGTTGGAAAATCTGGAGCTTTGATATATTTCATAAGTTCTGCTGTTGTAATATTTCTGTTATCAATTAAAGCAATTGCACCATTGATAACTTCAGCAAGGTTATGTGTTGGAATGTTTGTTGCAAGACCAACGGCAATACCACTTGCTCCGTTAACAAGAAGGTTTGGAAAACGGCTAGGAAGAGTTACTGGTTCTTGAAGAGGATCATCAGAGTTAAGTTGCCACTCTATTGTGTTTTTATCAAGTTCTCTGAGCATTTCAAGTGCAAGAGGCGCCATTCTTGCTTCTGTGTAACGCATGGCAGCAGCATCATCACCATCAATACTACCAAAGTTTCCTTGTCCTTCAACAAGAGGCATACGCATATTAAAGTTTTGAGCAAGACGAACCATTGCATCATAAACAGATGTATCACCATGTGGGTGATATTTACCCAAACATTCACCAACAATACGTGCTGATTTTTTAAACTCCTTATCTGGGGTTATTCCAAGTTCATTAAGAGTAAAAAGTATTCTTCTTTGAACTGGTTTAAGTCCATCTTCAACTCTTGGAAGAGCTCTATCAAGTATAACGTGCTCTGAATATGGCATCATTGAGTCATTCATAACTTCATCAAGGCCAATATTTAAAACATGTTTTCCGTATAATATTTCTTCATTTTTTGCCATAAATTAAATTTCCCTTCTATTTGCTCTTTTTTAGTAAATTCATTGCTTTATCAACTTTGTTAAAGTTTGCATTTTCACTTATGTATGCTTTTCTTGCATCAATGTTATCACCCATAAGTGTTGTTATCATTTTTTCAGCTTCGGCTGCATCTTCAATTGTAACTTGCACAATTGTTCTCTCTTTTGGGTCTAGTGTTGTTGTCCAAAGTTCTTCTGGGTTCATTTCACCAAGACCTTTATATCTTGAAAGTTTATAGTTTGAGCCAAATCTTGAAATTGCCTCATCAATTTCTGCATCACTATAAACGTATTCAACCATATCTTTCTTTTTAAGTTTGTATAGTGGTGGCATACCCATGTAAACGTGCCCTTCTGTTATAAGTTCTCTCATATACCTATAGAAGAATGTCAAAAGGATTGCACGAATATGCGCACCATCTTGGTCGGCATCGGCAAGAATAATAACCTTGTGATATTTAAGGTTTTCAAGATTAAATTTTTCACCAATACCAGCACCAAGAGCTGTTATAAGTGTTCTAAATTCCTCATTTTGAAGAACTTGGTCAAGACGCTTTTTCTCTACGTTCAAAGGTTTTCCTCTAAGAGGTAAGATTGCTTGAAAGTGTCTGTCTCTTGCTTGTTTTGCACTTCCACCAGCTGAGTTTCCTTCAACAATAAAAAGTTCATTGTTTGGATAGAACTTGCCAGAACAAGCAGCAAGTTTTCCAACCAATGTGCTAGTGTTATCAAGACTATTTGTTTGTCTTGCAATTTCTTTTGCTTTTCTTCCTGCCTCA
>CAMOCH010000003.1 GCA_946610655.1 uncultured Clostridia bacterium | reverse complement strand
GAATACATAGAAGCAATTTCTGAAGAAGATAAATTGTCTCATGCAGAATCTATTGTTGAAGAAAAATTAAAAGATAACGCAGAATTTAAGAAACTTTCTCCAACTCAAAAGCAAAACAAGATTAGAGTTGATGCTGCATATATTGTCGATATATTAGAAAAGACAGAAACTAATATGAATGCAGATGAATATGAAACTTTGTCAAAAAAATATGGCACAGATGTTATTGTAAACTTAGATAAACAAGTGAAAGCTCAATATAGACAAGGAAATTATGTTCAAAAATTGCAAGAACGAATGAATGATAACACCGATAAAGAACTTGGACAAGTTGCAGCAGAAGCAAAAGCAAAAATTGCTAATGAAATTGGTGATAAAGAACAAATATTTAACGATTTAATGATTGAAAAACTTGCAAAAGATAACAACCTTAACCCTGAAGAATTAAGGAAACTTTTGCTTGACACAGAAGCTGCAAAAAATTATCAAGTTACACAAGTTCATATTGTTGATGACAAAGGTAAAAACACTGATAAAACTATTTCTCTTAGTGAAATTGCTACAAAAATGGAAAATGTTTATCCAGAAATTAAAAAACAAATTGAAGTTGTTGAAGCAAGCTGGAAAAACTATGAAGTTGAAATGAACAAAGTGTTGACTGATGAACAAGTTGCAGAATTACAAAATGCAGGCGTTGTTGGATTTAATAATGAAAATATACCTGATTTGCGTAAACAATTTATTGTTAATAGCCTTAGAGATAAGTTTAAACTTGATGACAAAACGGTAGAAAAAATTAATGACAATATTCCTGCCAAGAGACCATATTACACAAAAGGAAATTATAGTACTCAAGAAAGTATTGATAGTGTAGTAGATAGAGAAATTTTGGAAGGTGTGTTTAAGGGTTCTTATACCAATGAATCTTCTAAAGATATTGTTGCTGAAGCTCAAGATATATCGAATTCACAAATAGAGCAAATCTGTGAAGACGCTGAACAAAAACGAGAAATTACAAAACATTACTCTAAGAAAAGAAGAGTTGTACCGGCAATAGTAAGAGTTGTTAATGGACTTACAATTGAAAATGGTAAGGAAATTTCTGATCAACCTGAACAAGGAACTGAAGAAATGATTAAATTTAATAGAAAAAGAAAGTATGCAGGTTATGAAGATTTTAATGAACTTGCTGATCCAAAATCTAAGAATGCTGCTAGCGCAACAAAAAAAGATATCAAAAAGAAAAACTTGAAAGAAAAATATATTGAAATTGCTAGACCAAAAACAATACAAGAGTATATGGATGGAAGCGTTGAAAAACTTTCTGACGAAGATGTTGAATTCTATACTGCTGTTGATGAAAAAGTGGGTGAATCAAATGCTGCTGTTGAAGCAAACATTCAAAGATTTAAATCTGCTCCAAAAAGACTCTTCTCTTGGTTTGCTAATAAATTTGGTAAAGTCAAGGCAAAAGGAAGAACAACACCAACAAGAGAAAGTGAAGATTCGTCAATGACATTTGGTGCTTAGTTATTAAAAGGTTATTGCAAACGCAATAACCTTTTTTATTGCAAAAAAAAGTTTATTGTGTTATACTACGCGTGTATGGATATTAGAGAAAATTTTGAAGAAATAAAACGTTTGCATAACTCAGTTATGCACTGCCTTTGACGAGGGTGCTTTAAAAACAAAACTTGCAGAAATAGATAAGCAATGTGAGGCACCAGATTTTTATTTGAATCAAGCACTTGCAAAAAGTTTGGGCTCTAAAAAAAGATATTTGGAAGACACAATAAAAGAACTAGAAAACAATAATTCTAGTGTGCAATATTTTGAAGAATTATTCTCAAATTTTAGTAATGAAGAAATTGCTCAAATGGGAGATATAAACGCTGAAATTGACCAATTAAGAAATAGGGTAAACAAATTGTATCTGCAGACCTTGTATACCGGCAAATGGGACGATAATGACTGCATATTGTATATCAATGCTGGTGCTGGTGGAGAAGAGGCACAGGACTGGGCAGAAATGCTTTCTAGAATGTATATTCGCTATGCAGAGAGACAAGGATATTCTGTGGAAATTGTTAACAAAGTGGCTGGTGATGGTGCTGGTGTTAGAAATATATGTTTGAATATCAGTGGTAACCACGCATATGGCAATTTGAAATTTGAAAAGGGTGTACACAGACTTGTTAGAATTTCGCCTTTTGATGCAAACAAACGCAGGCATACATCGTTTGCAAGTGTTGATGTTAGCCCTGTTATTGAAGATGATAATGAGATAGAAATTAAAGCTGAAGATTTGAAGATAGACACTTATCGTAGTAGTGGAGCTGGTGGTCAGCATGTTAACAAAACAGAAAGTGCTGTGAGAATCACTCATATTCCAACTGGTATTGTTGTGCAATGTCAAAACGAAAGAAGTCAACTTCAGAACAAAGAATTTGCAATGAAGATGTTAAAAAGTAAGCTTATTGAAAAGAAAACAGAAGAAGAAGAGAAAGAAAAAGCTAAACAAAAAAGTCAAGATAAAAAAATTGAATGGGGTAGTCAAATAAGATCGTATGTGCTTCATCCATACAATATGGTGAAGGATCATAGAACCAATTATCAAACAAGCAATACAACTGCAGTGTTAGATGGAGAAATTGAAGAATTTATTTTACAAAGTTTGATAAATTTAAGAAATTAACTATAAAATAACTGATTTTGCAGTAATTGTTTATAAAAATATTAAATTTTGCAAAAATATTGCTAAATAATTGCAAAATTATACAATAAAGATATTAAAATGGAGATTAAAATGGAAAAAGATATTTACATACTTGGTATTGAAAGCAGTTGTGATGACACAGGAATTGCTATTGTTAAAAATGGAAGAGAAGTGCTTTCAAATGTTGTTGCGAGTCAAATTGATATACATAAACTTTATGGTGGGGTTGTTCCAGAAATTGCAAGCAGAAACCATGTTATGAATATTGACGGAGCACTTAATGAAGCACTTGAAAAAGCAAATTTGACATTAGATGATATTGACGCAATAGCTGTAACTTATGGGGCAGGGCTTCTTGGTGCACTTATTGTTGGGGTTAATTTTGCAAAGTCACTTGCATATGCAACAGGAAAACCTCTTATTGCTGTGAATCACATTCAAGGACATATTTGCGCAAATTATATTGAATATCCAGAGCTTGAACCACCTTTTGTGTGTTTGGTTGTATCTGGTGGACATACTGCACTTTTGGAGCAAACAGATTATATAAACCACAAGTTGCTTGGAACAACAACTGATGATGCAATTGGTGAAGCTTTTGATAAAGTTGCAAGAGAATGTGGTCTTGAATATCCTGGTGGGCCAAATATTCAACGTCAAGCAGCACAGGGCTCAGCGAATATCACTTTTATTAACAAACCTCATGAAAAACACACAAATTACAACTTTTCATATAGTGGGCTTAAAACTGCTGTTATAAATTATTTACATAATGCAGAACAAAGAGGTCAAACTGTTTCTGTTCCAGATGTTTGTGCATCATTTCAAAAAGAAGCTGTTGATCAGGTTATAACCAAAACGGTTGATGCGTGCAAAAACTTGGGTTATAAAAAGATTGTTCTTGCTGGTGGGGTTTCCGCAAACATGGCTCTTAGAACTGGAATGGAAGAAAGGGCGAAAACAATTAATGCAAAAGTGTATGCTCCAAAAATAAGTTTGTGTACAGACAATGCCGCAATGATTGCCTCAAAAGGATATTTTAATTTTATCAATAATTATTCAATTGTTGATCCAAAAACACTTGAAGCACAATCATCTTTACCTTTATAAAATTGTTTTTATTATAAATTTTTGAACATTTTATATAATTTTGCAAATTTTTAAGCATAAAGAGTTATGATATATGTAATAACCAGCTAAAAACTGCAAAATATTTTAAAAATTGCACAAAAAATGGTCAAAATTTAATAAATCATTTAATTTTTTGCGTATTTTATTTAATTAATTTGAATATTTTTTTAAAGTGCCGTGCTATTTACCATAATTAATAATGTCAGGTGAGTGCACGCCTTTATTTTTTATATAATATAAATATATCAAAAAAATTTGAAAATTTTTATTGACAACAACGCATCCGTGTGTTATATTATTTTCGCACCTAAATTTGGAGGTGTTAATTTTTTTGGAGAGAAAAAATAATGAGAACTAAAATTACACTAGAATGCACAGAATGCAAACAACGCAATTATGACAATTACAAAAATAAGAAAAATGATCCAGACAGAATCACATTAAGCAAATATTGTCCATTCTGCAAAAAGCACACAGAACACAAAGAAACAAAATAATAGGGTGAGGAATTAACATGGCTAAAAACGAAAAAGTTAATGCTACTCAAAATGATCTTGGTTTGGACGAAAACAAAAAGTCTTTAAGCAAGAACAAAAAAGATAAAAAAGCTAAGGCTAATAAAGTTCCAAAGAAAAACAAAGCAAAAGAAACTGTTAGTGAACTTAAAAAAGTAACTTGGCCAAAATTCGGAACAGTTGTTAAAAACACAGGCATGGTTCTTGCCGTTGTGTTAATTTTTGGCTTGGTTGTTTTTGGAATTGATAGTTTATTTAGCTGGCTAATCAAACTTATTATGAAGATATAGGAGATACCAAATGGCAGAAAAAGAAGAAGCAAAATGGTATATTATTCACACATTTACAGGCTATGAAAACATGGTTGTTGATGGAATTAACAAACTTGTTGAAAAAAATGGTCTTCAAGATGACATTATTGAAACAAGAATTCCTATGGAAGATGTGATTGAAGAAAAAAATGGAAAGAAAAAAGTTGTTCAACGCAAAATGTTCCCTTGCTATGTTTTACTTAAAATGCGTTATCGTGATAGCTTGTGGCATTCTATAGTTAATACCCGTGGCGTAACCGGATTTGTTGGACCAGAAGGAAGACCTCTTCCTCTTACAGAAGATGAAATACGCCGTATGAAACTTGAAAAAGTTAATATCGACCTTAAAGTTGGAGCAGGTGATAAAGTTAAAGTTATCAATGGCCCTCTTGAAGGATTTGTTGGAGATGTTTTAAGTGTTGATGCAGAAGCTCAAAAATGCAGAGTTACTGTTGAAATGTTTGGCAGACCAACACCTGTTGAACTTGGTTTTGAACAAATCGAAGTTCTTTAATTGATTACTCCTAGGGTGACTCCCTAGTTGTGATATGAGTGGGAGATGTGAAATTTTAGCACATCAAATAAACCACATTGCGAAAATTCGCAAAGGAGAGAAAAATGGCACCAGTCAAAAAAATTCAAGCTGTCGTTAAAATGCAGTTGCCAGCTGGTAAAGCAACACCAGCTCCTCCAGTAGGTTCTCGTCTTGGACCTTTTGGAATCAACCTTGGCATGTTCACAAAAGAATTTAACGACAAAACAGCATCACAAGCAGGTTTTATCATTCCTGTAGTGATCACAATCTATCAAGACAGATCTTTTACTTTCGAGTTAAAGACACCACCTGTTGCAGTATTGATTAAGAAAGCTCTTGGTCTTGAAGCAGCAAGTGCAAAACCAAACAAAGAAAAAGTCGGCAAATTAACAAAAGCTCAAGTTGAAGAAATTGCAAAAACAAAAATGCCAGATCTTAACGCTGCAAGCCTTGAAGCTGCAATGAGCATGGTTAAAGGAACTGCTCGTTCAATGGGCATCACTGTAGAAGAATAGGGGGAGGAGCTAATATGAAACACGGAAAGAAATACGAAGAATCTAGCAAGAAAGTTGATAGCACAAAACTTTATGACGTTGCTGACGCATTGGCTCTTGCTGTAGAAACTTCTACTGCAAAATTCGATGAAACAATTGAACTTCATGTTAAACTTGGTGTTGACCCAAAAAATGCTGACCAACAAGTTCGTGGAAGTGTTGTTCTTCCAAACGGAACTGGTAAATCTGTTAAAGTTCTTGTTATTGCAAAAGGCGATAAAGCTGATATTGCAAAAGCAAATGGCGCAGATTTTGTTGGTGCAGAAGACATGATTGACAAAATTATCAAAGAAGGTTGGCTTGGCTTTGATGCATGTATCACAACTCCAGATATGATGGGCTTAGTTGGACGTATCGCAAGAGTTCTTGGACCAAGAGGTCTTATGCCAAACCCAAAGAGTGGAACTGTTACTCCAGATGTTGCTAAGGCACTTAAAGATATTAAAGCTGGTAAAGTTGAATATCGTCTTGACAAATTTGGTATCGTTCACGTTGTTATTGGTAAAAAGAGCTTTGGTGCAGAAAAACTTAAAGAAAACTATGACGCTGTTATTGATGCACTTACAAAAGCAAAACCACAAGCTGCAAAAGGAACATACTTTAAGAGTATTGCCGTTGCTAGCACAATGGGACCTGGAATTAAAGTTGCTTACAAAGTTAATTAATGAACATAAAACCGACGAATTTCGTCGGTTTTTTATTGTACAAAAATTATGTTTATATGATATAATACCATCAAAGGATAAAGAAATGAAACAGTTTAAATGGGAAAAACATAACAGAAATGTTACAGGATTAAATAAAAAAGATTTTAAATTTTTTAAATATGATGATCCGTATGAAAAAGTAAATGTTAAAAATTGTGATGTTTGTAATAACATAGTTCATATTGATCAATTTGGACAAGGAAAGTGTGACATATGTGGTTGGGAGCAAAATCCAGGGGTTAATCCAAATTGTGTTCAATATCCAAATATGGTTTCTTTAAATAAAGCTAAAAGATTATACAATGAAGGTAAACAAATTTTGCCAGATTTTGATGATTTTATCGAAGCTCTCTATATGTATAGTGAAGTAGAGTTTTATTACAAGAATAAGTATTATGGTGTATTATTGGTGGACGATGGTATTGAATTCACACAAGGTAAAAGTTATGAAATTTTTAAAACAAAAGAAGATTTCGAAAATAAAGCTAACATTGATGGAATATTATTAACTAAGCTTTGGAAAGATGTTAAAGATGCCGATTATATGCAAGGATAAACATAAAACCGACGAATTTTCGCCGGTTTTTATTACACGTACGTATGCGCGCGTATCAATATATATAATAGCAGGGCAAAAAGCCCTGTTTTTTTGTTGAAAAATTATGCAAAAAAATATTTAAAAATTTTTGAAAAAAGTCTTGACACGCACCCGTGTGTGTAGTATTATATAAACGCTGCGTGTGTGGCTTTGGGATATTTATGCCCTTTTGCGATACTACTTAGCTTTGCTAAGCAAGTCGAAAGAAGCGAGCATACCAAACCATTCGGGACGACGCAAGAGGTTACCTGCTCCCAATGTGGGATAACTTTTGCTGACAAGTGCTGGCAAGACCAGTGCGAAACAATCTTTGAAAGCCAGGGTGTGTGCGCAGGCATCATCAAAGAAAAGATATAATAAAAATTGGAGGATAGTTAATGGCAACACAAAAAATTAGAATTAAGCTTAGAGCTTATGACCATGACCTTGTTGATCAAGCTGCAGCAAGAATTGTGGAAACTGCTAAAAAAGCAGGTGCAAAAGTATCAGGACCAATCCCTATGCCAACTGAAAAAGAAGTTGTAACAATTTTGCGTTCAGTTCACAAACATAAGGATAGCCGTGAACAGTTTGAAATGAGAACACACAAAAGACTTATTGATATCTTCAATCCATCAGCAAAAACAGTTGATTCTCTTATGAAAATCGACCTTCCTGCTGGCGTTGATATCAACATTAAACTATAGGACAGGAGGAAAGAAAGTAAAATGAAACAAGCTATACTTGGCAAAAAAATTGGTATGTCTCAAATTTTCTTGGATAATGGCACATTTGTTCCTGTAACTGTAGTTGAAGCAGGTCCTTGCTATGTATCACAAGTTAAGACAGTAGAAAAAGATGGCTACAACGCCACACAACTTGCCTTTGTTGATGAAAAGGCTAGCAGAGTTACAAAACCACAAGCTGGACATTTTAAGAAAGCTAACATCTCTGCTAAAAAATATTTAAAAGAATTTAAACTCGATGAACAATTAACTCTTGGCGCAGAAGTTAAATGCAGTGTATTTAAAGCTGGCGACAAAGTTGACGTATCAGGATTCACTCGTGGTCGCGGATTCTCAGGAACAATCGTTCGTTGGAATGCAAGAAGACTTCGTATGACTCACGGTACTGGACCAGTTCACAGAGAAGTTGGTTCAATTGGTGCAACATCATCAATGAGCCGTGTTATCAAAGGTCTTCATATGCCAGGACATTATGGTAACGAAAAAGTAACAATTCAAAATCTTGAAATCGCTAGAGTAGATGCAGAACGTAACTTACTTTTGATTAAAGGAGCTATTCCTGGAGCAAAAGGCAGCATCGTTACAGTTTGCTCAGCAGTTAAAAGCAGCAAATAAGGAAGGAGGAAAAAGTAATGCAAGTTAAAGTATATAATGTTAAAGCAGAAGAAGTAGGCAAACTTACTGTTGCAGATTCAGTTTTCAAAGTTCCTTATAATGAAGCTCTTATTCATCAAGTAATTGTTAGCTATCTTGCTAACCAAAGACAAGGAACAAAAAGCACACTAACTAGAACTGAAGTTCGTGGTGGTGGAAGAAAACCATGGAGACAAAAAGGAACAGGACGTGCTCGTCAAGGTTCAATTCGTGCTCCACAATGGATCAAAGGTGGAGTTGTATTTGCTCCAAAACCAAGAGATTTTTCAAAGAAAATCAACAAACAAATGAAAACTGGTGCTTTTGTTAGTGCACTTTCAAGACAATTCGCAGACAAGAATGTTGTTGTTGTTGACGAACTTAAACTTGAAGGCAAAACAAAAGAAATGGTTGCTTTGCTTGAAGCTTTCAAAATTGAAAAACGTGTTACAGTTGTAACAGAAGACATTAATGAAAATGTTGTTCGTGCAAGTGGTAACCTTGGCCTAGTTAATGTAACAACAGCAGATTTTGTAAACACATACGATATTGCAGTTGCAGACAAAGTTGTTATTACAAAAGAAGCTATCAAAAAGATAGAGGAGGCTTGTAAATAATGTTTGCACAAGATATTATCATAAGACCTGTTTTGTCAGAAAAGAGCTATGCAGATATTGCAAATAAAAAATACACTTTTGAAGTTGCAAAAAATGCAAACAAAACTCAAATTAAACAAGCAGTTGAAAGTCTATTTAAAGTTAAAGTAAAAAGCGTTAATACAGCTAATGTATTTGGAAAAGTAAAAAGACAAGGCAAATACGAAGGACTCACAGGAAGCTACAAAAAAGCTATTGTTCAACTTACAGCAGATAGTAAGTCAATTGAATTCTTCGATAGTTTGTCTTAATATGAGGAGAGAAAATTATGGCATTAAAAAGATTTAAGCCGACAAGCGCTGGTCAAAGATTTAAGACCACTCCTTCTTTTGAAGAAATCACCACAAACAAACCAGAAAAAAGTTTGCTTGACATTGTTAAAAAATCTGGTGGCCGTAACAGCTATGGCAGAATAACAGTTCGTCACATTGGTGGTGGAAATCGTCAAAAGTATAGAGTAATTGATTTTAAAAGAAATAAAGATGATATTCCTGCAAAAGTTGCAAGCATTGAATATGATCCAAACAGAAGCAGCTATATTGCGCTTCTTAACTATGCAGATGGTGAAAAGAGATATATCTTAGCACCTCTTGGACTTTCTGTTGGAGACACTATTATGAGTGGTGCAAATGCAGAAATTAAAGTGGGCAACTGTTTGCCACTTGACAACATTCCAGTTGGTTCAATTGTTCACAACATTGAATTCCAACCAGGACGTGGTGGAAAAATTGCTCGTAGTGCTGGTAACAGCGCACAATACATGGCAAAAGAAGGCAAATATGCAACACTTCGTATGCCATCAGGAGAAATGAGAAAAGTTCCAGTAACTTGCCGTGCAACAATTGGTCAAATTGGTAACACCGAACATGAAATTGTTTCACTTGGTAAAGCTGGTAGAAAACGTCATATGGGAATTCGTCCTACAGTTCGTGGTAGTGTCATGAACCCAGTAGATCACCCACATGGTGGTGGTGAAGGTAAGTCTCCAGTTGGACATCCTGGTCCAATGACTCCATGGGGCAAACCTGCACTTGGATTTAAAACACGTAAAAAGAAAAATCGTTCTAACAAGTTTATTGTTAAGAGAGTTAATTAGGAGGCAGGCAAATGAGTAGAAGTATTAAAAAAGGCCCTTTTGTTGCAGAAAGCTTGATGAAAAAAGTTAATGCACTTAACGCGGCTAATGAAAAACAACCAATCAAAACTTGGTCTAGATCATCAACAATCGTTCCAGAAATGATTGGTCATACAATTGCTGTCCATGATGGCAGAAAACATGTGCCTGTTTATATTACATCTGAAATGGTTGGCTATAAACTTGGCGAATTTGCACCAACAAGAACCTTCAAAGGTCACAAAGGTGCTAAAACAACAGGAGGCAAACAATAATGGCAACAAGACAAAGACAAAAAGCTGAAAAAATTGCTGCAACTCGCGACACTCGTGCAAAAGCTGTTGCAAAATATGTTAGAGTTGCGCCTTCTAAAGTTAGAGTAGTGCTTGATGTTATCCGCGGAAGAGATTACGCTGATGCAGTTGCAATACTTAAAAACATGACCAACACTTCAGCAGAAGTTGTATTAAAAGTTCTTGAAAGTGCTGGTGCAAACGCAGAAAACAACTTAGGACTTAACAAATCAGACCTCTATGTTGCAGAAACTTTTGCAGATGGTGGACAAACTTTAAAAAGATTCCAACCAGTTAGCAAAGGTAGAGCTCATTCTATATTAAAAAGAACAAGTCATGTAACAGTGATTTTGGATGTTAAGGCGTAGGAGGAATTATGGGACAAAAAGTTAATCCTAATGGTATGAGAATTGGCATTAACAAAGGTTGGAATAGCAACTGGATCGCAAGAAAAGAAGATATTGCAACTTTTATTAAAGAAGATAATGACATTCGTAAATACTTTACAAAAAATTATAAAAATCATGCAATTTCTAAAATAGCTATTGATAGAACAGCTCAAAAAGTTATTGTTTCAATCTATACTAGCAAACCTGGTATGGTAATTGGACAAAAAGGTGCTGGAGTTGAACAAATGAAAGCAGCTTTAAACAAAATGACTGGAAAAGATATTGCAGTTAATGTTATGGAAATTAAATCACCAGATACTGATGCACAACTTGTTGCAGAAAGCATCTGCGCTCAACTTGAAGCACGTGTTGGCTTCCGTAGAGCAATGAAACAAGCACTTAACCGTTGCACAAGAGCAGGTGTTAAGGGTGTTAAAATCATGGTTGGTGGACGTTTGGACGGAGCAGAAATTGCACGTAGCGAATTTTATCAAGAAGGTTCACTTCCACTTCAAACACTTAGAGCAAACATAGACTATGGCTTTGCTGAAGCTCATATTTATGGAAAACTTGGTGTTAAAGTTTGGATTTATAAAGGTGAAATTCTTGGAAAAACCAATCTTACATCTAATGTAGGAGGAAACAAACATGTTGATGCCTAAGAGAGTAAAAAGAAGAAAAGTTCAAAGAGGTAGAATGAACGGCAAGGCAACTCGTGGTAACAAAATCACTTATGGTGAATATGGTATCGTTGCAATGGAACCATGCTGGATCACATCTAACCAAATTGAAGCAGCTCGTATTGCTATGACACGTTACACAAAACGTGGTGGTAAAGTTTGGATCAAAATATTCCCAGACAAACCAATAACTAAAAAACCTGCACAAACCCGTATGGGTAGTGGTAAAGGTAACCCAGAATTTTGGGTTGCTGTTGTTAAACCAGGCAGAGTAATGTTTGAAATTGGTGGAGTTAAAGAAGAAATGGCTCTTGAAGCACTTCGTCTTGCAACTCACAAATTGCCATGTAAAACAAAAATAGCATCAAAAGCTGATTTAGAAACAAAAGTGGAGGGTGAATAACGATGAAGAGTAATCAATTCGCAAGTATGACAGATGTTGAACTTGCAGACAAACTTGCAAGTTTAAAAGCAGAACTTTTTAATTTGCGTTTCGCTCACGCTACAAACAGCTTATCTAATCCTTTGCAACTTAAAAATTGCAAAAGAGATATTGCTAGAGTAAAGACTATAATTCGTGAAAGAGAATTAAATATAGCAAAAGCACCTGTGGCTGCAGAGCCAGCTAAAAAAACTGCTAAAAAGGCTATAAAGGGTTAAGGTGAGATATGGCAGAATTAGAAAGAAATTTAAGAAAAACAAGAATTGGTATTGTTTCTAGCAATAAAATGGACAAAACAATCACTGTTAAAGTTCATACAAAAGTTAAACATCCAATCTACAAGAAAACAATGAACCATACAACAACTCTTGTTGCTCATGATGAAAATAACGAATGCAGCATTGGCGATACCGTTGAAGTTGCAGAAGTTCGTCCAATGAGCAAAAATAAGAGATGGAGATTGGTTAGAATAGTCGAAAAGGTCAAATAACGAAGGAGAGAAGAAATTATGATACAACCACAAACTAGACTTAAAGTTGCAGATAACACTGGCGCAAAAGAAATTATGTGTATCAAAGTTCTTGGTGGTTCAAAGCGTAGATATGCTAGCGTTGGCGATATTATTGTTGCAAGCGTTAAAACAGCTACTCCTGGTGGAACTGTTAAGAAAGGTGATGTTGTTAAAGCTGTTGTTGTTCGCACTCATAAAGAAGTAAGAAGAGTTGACGGATCTACAATTCGTTTTGATGATAATGCTGCAGTTGTTATTGATAACCAAAAACAACCAAGAGGAACTCGTATATTTGGACCTATTGCACGTGAACTTCGTGATAAAGATTTCATGAAAATTATTTCACTTGCACCAGAAGTTATTTAGGAGGAAATTATGACAAAGATGAACGTAAAAACTGGCGATACCGTTGTTGTTTTAACTGGTAAAGACGCTGGTAAACAAGGTAAAGTTTTGAAAGTTTCTCCTAAAGACAATCGTATTGTTGTTGAGGGAGTGAACATTGTTTCAAAAACTCACAAAGCAAGAAGTGCTCAAGATAAGAGCGAAATTAGAAAAGTTGAAGGCACAATTGATGCTTCTAACGTTATGATTGTTTGCCCAAAATGTGGAAAAGCAACAAGAGTTCATCACGCAATCGTTGATGGCAAAAAAGTTAGAACATGCAAATGTGGTGCTAACTTAAATGAAAAAGCTGCTAAAGTTGAAAAGAAAACAGCTAAAAAAGTTGAAGCAAAAGATGAAACAGTAGCTGAAGAAAAACCAGTTAAAAAAGCTGCAGCTAAAACAACAAAAACAGCTTCAACAAAAACAACAAAAACTGCTGAAACAAAAGTTAAAGCAACAAAGACTGCAACAACAAAGTCTAAAATTGCAACTGGAAAATCAGCACAAAGAGGAGTGTAAGGTAAATGGCAGAAAACAGATTGAAAGCTAAATACAAAAAAGAAGTTGTTCCTGCACTTCTTAATGAATTTAAATATAAAAATGTTAACGAAGTTCCAAAACTTGACAGAATTGTTTTGAATATGGGACTTGGTGATGAAAAAGGTAACTCAAAGAGTTTTAACCTTGCTGTTGAAGAGTTAGAACAAATTGCTGGACAAAAAGCAGTTATCACCAAAGCTAAAAAATCAGTTGCTAACTTCAAACTTAGAGCTGGTGAAAAAGTTGGTGCAAAAGTAACACTTCGTGGCGAAAAAATGTATGAATTTATGGATAAATTTATTGCGATTGCTCTTCCAAGAGTTCGTGACTTCCGTGGTCTTAATCCAAAAGCTTTTGACGGCAGAGGTAACTACTCATATGGAGTTAAAGAACAATTGATTTTCCCTGAAATTCAATATGACAAAATTGAAAAAATCCGTGGTTTCGATGTATGCTTTGTAACAACAGCAAACACCGATGATGAGGCAAGAAGCCTACTTGCAAAAATGGGCATGCCTTTCAAAAAGGCCTAGAGGAACAAGGAGAGAAATATGGCAAAAACATCTATGAAAGTTAAACAAGCAAGACCTGCTAAATTTAGTACACGCGCATACACTCGTTGTTCTATTTGTGGCAGACCACACGCTGTTTTGAAAAAATATGGTATTTGCAGAATTTGCTTCAGAGAACTCGCATACAAAGGTGAAATTCCTGGAGTTAAAAAGGCAAGCTGGTAAGGAGGAAGAAAAATGATAGTAACAGATCCAATTGCAGACATGCTCACACGCATTCGTAATGCGCAAACAGCTCGTCATGAAACTGTAGCTATGGAAACATCTAAAATGAAAAAAGCAATTGCTCAAATTCTTTTAGATGAAGGATATATTGCAAGTTTTGAAGAAACAACTGAAGGAAAGTTTACCTCACTTGTTATAAAACTTAAGTATGGTCCAAAAGGCGAGAAAATCATTTCTGGCCTTAGAAGAATATCTAAACCAGGTCTTAAAATTTATGCAAATGCAGACAAACTTCCAAAAGTATTATCTGGTCTTGGCATTGCCATTGTGTCAACATCAAAAGGTGTTATGACAGATAAAAATGCTAGAAAATTAAATATTGGTGGCGAAGTTCTCGCCTATATTTGGTAGGAGGGGTGATATGAGTAGAATTGGTAGAGCTCCTATAACTATTCCTGCTGGAGTTAAAGTAGAACAAAAAGAAAACGGAGATGTTGTTGTAACTGGTCCAAAAGGCACTCTTACACAATGGGTTGATTCTTGCATTACTGTGAATGTTAACGGAAACGAAGTTCATCTTGCAAGAAACAGCGAAGAAAACGCCGTTAAAGCAAAACATGGTCTTTATAGAGCACTTATTGCTAATATGGTAAAAGGTGTAACAGAAGGCTATTCAAAATCTGTAACAATTTCTGGTATCGGTTATAAATGTGCCGTTCAAGGAAACAAAATTGTTCTTAACATTGGTTTTTCACATCCAGTTAATGTTGAAATTCCAAAAGGACTTTCTGCAACTTGTCCAAGTGCAACAGAAATTGTAGTTTCAGGAATTGACAAAACAGCTGTTGGTCAATTTGCTGCAGATATCAAAGCTCTTAAGAGAGTTGAACCATATCATGGTTATGGTATCTACTATACAAATGAAACTATTCGCAGAAAAGAAATCAAAAAAGGTAAAAAATAAGGAGAGTAGAGTATGTTTAAGAAATCTAATAAAAATGCAGATAGAAAAGCAAAACATGATCGTATTAGAAACAGCTTAAGTGGAACTAAAGAACAACCAAGACTTAATGTTTATCGTTCAACCACTCATATCTATGCTCAAATTATTGATGATGAAGCAGGCAAAACACTTTGCAGCGCATCAAGCCTAGATAAAGAAATTAAAATTGAAGGAAAAACAAAAAGCGAAGTTGCTTTTGAAGTTGGTAAACTTGTTGGCAGCCGTGCTAAAAAGTTAAAAATTAAAAAAGTCGTATTTGACCGTGGTGGATACATCTACACTGGTCGTGTGCAAAAACTTGCCGAAGGTGCAAGAGATGCAGGACTTGAGTTCTAGGAGGCGTTATGGCAGAAGTAGAAAATGTTCAAGCTGTTGAAGCTGAAGCACAAGTTGAAACAACAGAAGCTCCAGTAGAAAAGAAAGAAAGAAACAATAAAGGCAAAAAATTTGAACGCCGTCCAAGACGTGACCGTAGAGAAGAAAAAGGTGATGGTCTTGAAAAGAAAACCATTTCTATTAACAGAATTTCTAAAACTGTTAAAGGTGGACGTAAACCAAGATTCAACGCAATCGTAGTTGTTGGAGACAAGAATGGTCGCATTGGTGTTGGAATGGGTAAAGGTGCAGAAACATCTATTGCTATTGAAAAAGCAACAGCAGATGCAAAAAGACATATTGTTAGCATCGCAATTAATGGAACAACAATACCTCATGAAATGATTGGTAGATTTGAAACAACAAAAATTTTGATGATGCCAAGTAAAGAAGGTAATGGAGTTATTGCTGGTGGTGCTGTTCGTGCCGTTGTTGAAATGGCAGGAATCAAAGATATCACAACAAAATCTTACGGTTCAAACAACCCAATCAACGTTGTTAAAGCAACATTTGATGGACTTACAAAACTTAGAAATGCTGAACAAGTTGCGCAAATGCGTGGCAAATCAGTTGAAGAAATAAGATAGGAGAAAAAAAATGGCAGAAACAAAGAAAACAACAACAAAAACAGCTGCTACAAAAGCTTCTACAACAAAAAAAGCAACAACAACTGCTAAAACTGCAGCAAAAAAAGCTGAAACTTCAACTGAAAAGAAAACTTCAGCAACAAAAACAACAACTGCTAAAAAAACAACAGCAACTGCTGCTAAAAAGACAACAACTAAAGCAGCTGCCGTAAAAGCAGAAGAAACAAAAGTTGTTGCAGCTGAAGCTAAAAAAGTTGAAACAGCAAAAGTTGAAGAAAAAGTAAAAGCTACAAAACCAGCTAAAAAAGCTGAAAAACAATTAAAAATTACACTTGTTAAAAGTGGTTCAGGTAGACTTATTAAACAACAACGCACACTAGAAGCTTTAGGCTTAAGAAAAACAAATAGCTCAACAATTAAACCAGATAACGCTTGCACAAGAGGAATGATTTTTGTGGTTAAGCATCTTGTTAAAGTTGAAGAAATTTAATAGAGGAGACATGTGTATATGAAATTACATACATTAGCACCAGCACCTGGTTCAACAACAAAAGCTAGAAGACTTGGTCGTGGTACCGGTTCTGGACTTGGAAAAACCTCTGGTAAAGGTCATAAAGGTCAAAACGCTCGTTCTGGTGGTGGAGTTAGACCTGGATTTGAAGGTGGCCAAATGCCACTTATTCGTAGACTTCCTAAAAGAGGCTTTACAAATAATTGGAAAAAGGTTTATACTACAATTAATGTTAGCGACCTTGAAAAACTCAATGATGGAACAGTTGTTACTGCAGAACTTTTGAAAGACAATGGAATTATTTCTAAAATTGAACCATATGGTCTTAAAGTTCTTGGTAATGGAAATTTAACCAAAAAATTAACTGTTAAGGCTGCTAAATTTACACAATCTGCAACAGATAAAATTTCTGCTGTGGGTGGATCAATAGAGGTGGTATAATGTTTAAATCGCTCGCAAGTGCTTTCAAGGATAAAGACATACGAAAGAAACTAATAATAGTTTTGCTATTATTGGTTGTTTACAGACTTGGTTGTTGGCTTCCTGTTCCAGGACTTAATGCCGACACATATTCTAGCATTGTTGAAAACGACAGTGTGGGAATACTAAGTTTGCTTAATACTGTAACTGGTAGTGCGCTTTCTAACGCAGCCTTCTTTGCACTCGGCGTAACCCCATATATCAATGCGTCAATTATTGTTCAATTGTTGACCTTTGGTATCCCAGCTTTGCAAAGACTTTCTAAGCAAGGTGATGAGGGCAGAGAAAAAATTAACCTTATTACAAAAATTGTAGCTATTGTTCTTGCTATTGCGCAAGGCGTAGGTATAGTTCTTGGATATCAAAACACACTTTCACCAATCTTTGGTGAAAAACTAGTTTGGCTTACTGGCGTTATGGTTGTGGTTTTGCTTGTAGCCGGAACATGTATGACAATGTGGCTTGGTGATAGAATCACTGCTCAAGGAATTGGTAATGGTTTGTCATTAATCATTTTTGTTGGTATTATTGCAACATCTGCACAATCAATTGCAAACGCAATTTCTAGTGTGTTCACATCAAATATTTCATATTTGTGGGAACTCCTTGGATTTATTGCAATGGCAATCATATTGTTTGCCCTTATTGTTTGGGTTGATGGAGCAGAAAGAAGAATACCTGTTCAATATGCAAAACAAGTTAAAGGAAGAAAAATGTTTGGTGGTCAATCTTCATATATTCCTATGAAGGTTAACGCAACTGGTGTTATGCCAATCATTTTTGCAACAGCAATCATAACATTCCCATCACTTCTAATTGCATTATTCTGGCAAAATACAGGATTTGCAAATTGGTGGGGAACATATATGGGCACAGGAACAATTGTTTATAGTATCTGCGTTGCACTTCTTATATTGTTCTTCTCATATTTCTACGCTCAAATGCAATTTAATCCTGCAGAAGTAAGCTTAAATATTCAACAAAATGGTGGTTTTATTCCTGGTATTCGTCCAGGAAAACCAACAACAGACTATTTGTCAAGGGTCTCAAAGAGAATAACATTATTTGGTGCAATTTTCCTTGCGTTCCTTGCGTTAGTACCTGCAATTATCTTTAAGATTGTTGCTGGTGGACAATTATCACTTCTTAATGCATTTACTGCAACAGGAATGTTGATTATTGTTAGTGTTGCACTAGAATTTAGTCAACAACTAGATGCTCAACTTATGATGAAGAGACATAAAAATTTGTTATAGAGGCAAATATGAAGATTTTGATAATGGGTGCTCAAGGTGCCGGAAAAGGCACACAAGCAGAGACTCTTTCAAAAATTTATAATATTCCAACAATTTCCACTGGAGAATTATTTAGAAATATTGTTTCCAGTGGAAGTGAACTTGGAAAACAAATTAAAGCAATTATTGATGCAGGTGCTCTTGTTCCAGACGACATAACAATTGTTTTGCTTAAAGAGAGACTTGCAAACAAAGATTGCAAAAAAGGGTATATCCTTGATGGTTTTCCAAGAACTTTAACTCAAGCAATGCTACTTGATAGCATCACTAAAATTGATAAAGTTGTATTCCTCGATATTGATTTTGATACAGTAGTGGCAAGAATTGCCGGCAGAAGAACTTGTCCAAAATGTGGACATATTCACAACATTAATTTTGCAGGTGATAAAAACAAATGCTCTCTATGTGGAACAAAATATGTAGTTCGCTCTGATGACACTGAAGAATCAATAAAAAAGAGACTTGAAACTTTTTCAAAACAAACATTACCAATTGTTGATTATTATAAAAAACAAGGTAAAGTTTTGACTGTAGATGCTAATAAAACTCCTGCAACTGTGCTTGAACAAATTGTTAAAGGACTGGGAAAGTAATCAATGATATCTATAAAAAGTCAAAAAGAAATTGAACTTATGCGTGTGGCTGGAGATATAACCATTCGAGCAATTGAAGAGGTTGGCAAAAACATTCGCCCAGGCATATCAACCAAAGAGCTCGATAAAATCGCTCATGACTATATAATTAGTCGTGGTGCAAAACCTTCTTGTCTTGGCTATGAAGGCTTTCCTGCAACAATTTGCACATCTATTGATGAAGTTGTTGTTCACGGAATTCCTCGTGAAGATGAGATATTAAAAGAAGGACAAATTATTAGCATCGACTGTGTGGCTGCTTATAAAGGTTACAATGGTGATGCAGCACGAACTTTTGCCGTTGGCAAGGTTAGTGAAGAAAAACAAAAACTAATTAAAGTCACTGAAGAATGCTTTTACAAAGCTTTGGAAGGATTAAAAGAAGGTAGCAGACTTGGTGACATTGGTGCAGCTGTTCAAAAACATGCTGAAAAACATGGCTTTAATTCTGTTAGGGTTATGGGAGGACATGGAATAGGCAGACATATGCACGAAGATCCTTTTGTTCCAATGTATGGAACAGCAGGAACTGGAATTAAGCTCAAAGCCGGAATGACAATTTGTATTGAGCCAATGATTGCAGCAGGAACATATGATTTGTACTTAAATGGTTGGGACGCTCGAACAAGAGATGCAAGACCAAGTGCACACTATGAAAATACTGTTTTAATCAAAGAAGATGGCGTTGAGATATTAACCAAAAAACTGGAGGCAAACAATTTTGAGTAAAGATGATGTTATAGAAACTGAGGGCGTTGTTATTGAAGCTATGCCAGGTGCAACATTTAAAGTGCAAATAGCAGGTGGACATATAATAACTGCATATCTTTCAGGTAAATTATGGAAAAACTACATACACGTTTATGAAGGTGACACAGTTAAACTTGAAATGAGCCCTTACGACTTAACTCGTGGCAGAATTATTTGGCGAAGCAAGTAAAAAAAATTCAAGGAATAATATACAAGGAGAATAGAGTAATGAAAGTTAGACCAAGTGTAAAACCTATTTGTGAAAACTGCAAGGTTATTAAAAGAAATGGCAAACTCAGAGTTATTTGCAGCAAGTTCCCTAAACACAAACAAGTTCAGGGTTAATAAATTTGAAAAAAATCGTCATAAGGCGGCTAGAGGAAACTCTACTTATGGCGTAAATATAATGTGGGCATTAACCCACGCAAAAATTAACATACATTCCAGTGTTAATTAAACTAAAAAACAAAATAATAAACAAATTGGAGGAAAACAATGGCAAGAATTGGTGGTGTAGACTTACCAAATGAAAAAAGAGTAGAAATAGGTTTAACCTATATCTATGGTATTGGCAGAGTAACTGCTAACAAAATACTAGCTGAAACTGGAATTAATCCTGACACACGTGTTAAGGATTTAACAGAAGCAGAAACTGGTAAAATTCGTGAATATATTGACAAGCACTTAGTTGTTGAAGGAGACTTAAAAAGAGATGTTGGTATGAACATCAAAGCTCTTCAAGAAATAGGTAGTTATCGTGGCATTCGTCACAGAAAAGGTCTTCCAGTAAGAGGACAAAACACAAAGAGCAATGCAAGAACCAGAAAAGGTCCAAGAAATAGCTCTGTTAAGAAGAAATAAGGGGGAGGAGATAGTAAATGGCAAACGAATCAGTCGCAAAAAAATCAACAAAAAAGCGTAGAATAACAACACACGTTGAAAAAGGTATTGTTCATGTTCAATCATCTTTTAACAACACAATCATAACAATCACTGACGTTCAAGGAAATGCCCTTGCTGCATGTTCAGCTGGTGCTCTTGGATATCGTGGTAACCGTAAAAGCACTCCATTTGCTGCAGGCCTCGCAGCAGAAAAAGCTGCAAAAGCTGCAAAAGAATATGGCCTAAAATCTGTTGAAGTTTATGTTAAAGGCCCAGGCAACGGTAGAGAATCTGCAATCAGAAGCATTGCAAACGAAGGAATTGAAGTTACACTCATTCGTGATGTGTCACCAATCCCACACAATGGATGCCGTCCACCAAAGGCAAGAAGAATTTAGGTTAAGGAGAAGATAAATGGCAGTTAGTAAAGATCCTATTTTAAAAAGATGCCGTTACCTAGGAATTAGTCCTGCAGTAATGGGTTATAACAAAAAATCAAATAGAAATCCTGGTGCAAATGTTCGTCATAAAGATTCAGAATATGGCACACAGCTTAAAGAAAAACAAAAAGTTAAATTCATCTATGGCGTACTTGAGCGTCAATTCCGTGGATACTACGAAGAAGCTGAAAGAATGAGAGGTATAAGTGGTGAAAACATGCTTAGCCTTTTGGAGCGCAGACTCGACAACGTTGCATTCCGTCTTGGCCTTGGTCCAACTCGTGCAGCTTGTAGACAAATGGTAAGCCATGGAGATCTTACAGTTAATGGAAAAAGCGTTAACATTCGTTCATATTTAGTTAATGTTGGAGATGTTATTGCAGTTAAAGAAAGCAGACAAAAGAAAGAAATGTTCGCTGATGTTAAGAAATTTAGAGTTATTGTTCCAAAATGGTTGGAATTTGACGCTGAAAAACTTACTGGTAAAGTTTTGGCTCTTCCAAAACGTGATGATATCGATGTTGATATCCAAGAACACTTAATTATCGAGCTTTATTCTAAATAATAGTCCAATATAGGAGAAAATGAATATGTTGCAAATTGAAAAACCAAGAATTGAATGTATTGAAGAACAAAATGGCTCTTATGCAAAATTTGTGCTTGAACCACTTGAACGTGGTTTTGGTGTAACAGTTGGAAACGCTCTTAGAAGATGTCTTCTTTCAAGCCTTCCAGGTGCAGCCGTAACAAATATTAGAATTGCTGGTGTTGAACATGAATTTTCAACACTTAAAGGCTCTAAAGAAGATGTTACAGAAATTGTTCTTAATATGAAAACACTTGCAGTTAAAACTGCATCAACAGATAACAACTTCCGTAAGACTATCAAACTTTATGCAAAAGGTCCTTGCAAAGTAACAGCAAGCATGATTCAAGCAGATGATGAAGTTTCAGTTCTTAACCCAGACTTGTATATCTGCACACTTGAAGATGGTGCTGTACTTGATATGGACATTGTTGTTGGTCGTGGCAGAGGTTATGAACCAGCTGACAAAAATAAAGATATGAGTCTTCCTATTGGTTACATTGCTATCGATAGCATCTACACACCAGTTAGAAGAGCAAGTTATGAAGTTGAAGATACTCGTGTTGGACAAAACACAGACTATGACAAACTTGTTTTGGAAGTTACAACAAATGGCACTGTTTCTGCAAAAGAAATAATCAGCCTTGCAAGTAAACTTCTTGTTGACCATATTAACTTGTTTGTTGAACTTGTTGAAAACATGGCAAACACAAGCATCCTTGTTAGTCGTGAAGAAGACAAAGTTCAAAAACTTATGAATATGAGCATCGAAGACATGGATTTGTCTGTTCGTTCATACAACTGTTTGAAACGCGCAGGCATCAACACTGTTGAAGATTTAACTAAAAAGACTGAAGACGATATGCTCAAAGTTAAAAACCTTGGACGCAAATCTCTTGACGAAGTTATCCATAAATTGGAAGGTCTTGGTCTTGGCCTAAAAAGTATTGAGGAATAAGGAGAAAGAGTATGAGTAATAGTAAACTTGGCAAACCAACCGACCAAAGATTGGCACTTGTTTATAACCAAGCAACCGACCTACTTTGGTATGGCAAAATTGAAACAACTCTTGATCGTGCAAAAGAAGTTGCAAGAATTGCAGAAAAATGCATCACAATCGCTAAAGATGGATATAAAGATGTTGTAACTGAAGAAAAAACAACAACTGATGCTAAAGGCAAAGAAAAGAAAGTTAAAGTTTCTAGAGATGGCGCTAAAAAACTTAACGCAAGAAGAAAACTTTTGGCACTTCTTTATGACAGACAAGAACAAAAAGCTAAAGGTGAAAAGAAAGAAGCTTTTGAAGCAAGAACAAATGGTGTTAAACACCCACTCATCGAAAAATTATTTGATGAATATGCTCCAAAATATGAAGACAGAAAAGGTGGCTACACAAGAGTTCTTAAAACAACCGTTCGTCGTGGAGACGCAACACAACTTGCTATTGTTGAATTAGTTTAATTAAAATGGAATAAAATATATATAAAACTGCTGCGAAGCAGTTTTTTTATTGTTTATTGACAAAATCATTTGTTAAATATATAATTAAGTAAATAATTGGAGTTTTGGGAGAAAATTTATGTTCAAAATTGGTAAGTATGCAGTTGTTGAACCAAATATAAAAGAACTCGTTAAACAATATATAGAACGTGGTGGTTATACCCGTGGGGAAATTCAACATGATATCAATCAAAATGTTTCTTATGATGAATTAATGAATTTAACTAAACAACTATATAACATGTTTTATAAAAGATTAAAAAATCTCAATCCAGAAATTTATAAAGAATTCCCTAAGCTCGAAGAAGTGGTTGGTGAAATTTTGGCAGATGATAGTTTATCACCAAGCAAAATAACAAATGAAGACCTTGTTAAAATGGGTGATGAATTTGTTTTTAACGATACAGAAGGCTTAATGACTTATGTATATCATCATACCGATAATGAGTATTTATTAAATGGTGGTAGCACTTGGTTTGAAATTGCAATTAACACTTATAAAATTGATGAAAGATTATACATTAATTTAAAAGCAACAAATACTATTAAGTTTGTTAAAAATTTTATAAATAAAGCTATTCATTATAAAGAAGTGCCAGTGCCAGTATTAAAATTTTCAACAAAATATAGATGTGACCAGTTAGTTGTTTATTGCAGAGCAGAAGATACAGAGAAATACATTGATTATTTGGAAGAGATAAAAAAAGAAAACCCAGAACTTTGTGTGGGAACAGAAAATGTTGATATAAATTTGGGCAATATCAATGGTTGGATAGGATATGGTGAAGAGGTCACAAAGAGAAATTCAAGTTACAGCAGCATTAGAGATGATATGGTTGAAGAATTTATTGATAGATTGAAAAATAAGAATCTTATGCCTAATGCCACATCAAAAAACATTGATATAAATCCAAAAATTATAAAAATATTTAATGATTGCTTAGATGAGTATGGAATAAATAGAGAACACTTTGTGTTCAATGCAGATTCTAAAAGAGAAGAGATATTAAAAAAAGAACAGAAAGCATTTTAAAATTTGAATTATGGAAAGAAAACAAATATTAAACGAATTAAATAAACTTGCTGATAAAGATTGGGCAGAGGATCCAAAGCATATAAAAATTATTAACACTCAAAATAGAATATTGGGTGTTAGAACAAACGATTTGAAGGAATATGCTAAGAAACTTGCTAAAGATGATATAGAAAGTGCAATTTTGGCGCTTAAAGATAATTCTTTTGAAGAAACTTTGCTTTGCGGACTTCTTATTGGGAAAATTGCAAAAATTGATGAATGTTATGCAAAAATCATTGAATTTTTACCAAAAATAGATAATTGGGCAACTTGCGACCAAACAATTGCAGGACTAAAAGCTTTTAAAAAAGATAAAAATAATGCATATTTTCAAAACTTTGTTGAACTTTCTAAAAGTGGTAAAGAATTCTATGCAAGATTTGGAATAATTATGCTTATGACATATTATTTAAAACAAGAAACTATTGGTGAAGTTTTAAAGTTAATGGAACAAATAAACAACAATGCATATTATGTTCAAATGGCAGAGGCTTGGCTGATAAGTGTTGCATTTGTGAAGTATAGGGAGCAGACCCTTGAATTGATTAAATCACAAACTCTTCCTCAGTTTGTTCAAAACAAAGCAATTTGTAAATGCAGAGATAGTTTTAGGGTGAATAGTGTTGATAAAGAAAATTTGAAAAAATATAGGATTAGGTAGTAGCATGTGCTACTACTTTTTTTACAAATTTTTACACAAATCAAAATCATTTGCCACATAATGTTAAAAGTGTTAAAATTATTGTAGGAGAGAGTATGCAATTTTTTAAAAACACTTGGGATGAAAAATTAGAAGAAGAAATGAAAAAAGAATATTTTTTATCTATGCTTGAAAAAATTGATAAAGAATATCAAACGAAAAACATCTATCCCCCAAGAAACAAAATATTTAACGCGCTTAAAACAACTCCATTTGGAGAAATTAAAGTTGTAATACTTGGACAAGACCCATATCATGGGAAAGGTCAGGCTCATGGTCTTTGTTTTTCAGTAAACAAAGGCGTTGCAATTCCTCCATCGCTCAAAAATATTTATAAAGAGCAACATAATGATTTAGGAATAACTCAGCCAAATCATGGATATTTGCAAAGTTGGGCAGAGCAAGGTGTGCTTATGCTGAACACTGTGCTTACTGTTGAAGAGGGCAAACCAAACAGCCATGCAAACTATGGCTGGCAAAAGTTTACTGATGAAATTATTAAAATTGTAAATACACAAAGTAGCCCAGTTGTATTTTTGCTTTGGGGCAGAAATGCCATAAGTAAAGCAAAATTTATTGATAAAAATAAGCACTTGGTTTTAACAAGTGTGCACCCAAGTCCATTATCTGCATATGCTGGATTTTTTGGTTGCAAACACTTTAGTAAGTGTAATGAATTTTTGAAAAATCATGGAATTGAGCCAATAAATTGGCAAATTCCAGACTAAAAGCACAAGTTTTGCAGAAAATAAGGAGTATTAATGAAAAAAGTTGGCGTTTTTGCACTATTATTTGCAATTTTTGCATGTTTTGCCACAACACATGCGAATTTTTTCTATGCAGAAAGTGCACAAAATACCAAATTGTATTTAATTCCAACAACTTATTCATCTGAAAGTGATTATCAAACAAAATATGGAATTTCAGCTGATGAAGTTTATTATGCAAAACCAATAGACAAGCAGACAGATGCTATTTATGCAGGTGCAAGTATTTTCCCTGCACATAATGACAACTTTTGTTTTGAAAAAACTTTATACGCGCAAACCACTGAAATCAATCAAAACTCATCAGTGTTTGTATATTTATTTTTCAGCACTCAAGATACTCACGATTTAACCATTTCTGCTGGTGATGGAATGTCATCTGCCACTTGGTCACTTTCAAGCACATATTTAAATTCTCAATTGGTGCAAGAATTTGGCTACAACATTTATGGCTGGATTTTGGTTGAATTGCCAATGGCTGCCGCAACCATAGAGGGTGATATTGAAGAAATTAATTCATTAAATTTTGTTTATAATTCAACCGACGGCACTGGTGATGCAAAACTTATTATATTTGCGCCATATGTAAGTACTTCTGGTAACTCAGATGTTAAAGTGGTTGATAAACAATCTTTTTACAACATTTCTTATGATATTGGTAGCAAAAAATATTATGCAGATGATTCTTTAAAAATAGCAAATCCAAAAGAAAAATTTAAATATGCCTATATTGGAGATGTGAATTATTTAACATCCGTAACAAGTTACAAGATGTATTTGTCTATAATGAACAAATTAACAAATAAAACAACTGAATATGAAATTGGAGATTCACCAATAAATTGTACTGCATTTAATAAGGGCGAATACCTAATTATGTTGGTTGTTAAAAACGGAGAAAATCAAGTATATGCGCAAACACTAAGAGAACTTTATGTTGAACAATTTGTTCCATTTTATATTGATGGTGGATTGTTTGATATGAGAGTTGGCGATGAAGTTAGTTATGAAATTAAACAGAATGGCGAAGCAATGCTTATTCGTAACTTAACGTTATCTGGTGTTGATGGAAAAGTTGCTCAATGTGAAATTGTTGATAACAAAGTTAAAGTTAAAGCAGTGGGCAAAGGTCACTTTTCTGTTACAATCTCTGGTGAATATACAAGAGATGGAGATGTTTTTAAAACTTTTTCAGTAACATATTCAAGTGTGTCTAACTCAACTCAACAAGGCACAAATTGGTGGACGATAGGAGTGGCAGCAGTTGTTACCATTGGTGGTGGCATTGCAATATATTTCATAATGAGAAATAAACGACTTTTAAAAGGACATTACCCTAAATATTAAGGAGAATATTATGGACGAAAGAGAAAGAAAGAAAATCCCTTATGATGCAGCTCCAATAACAAGAGAGTATAACGTTCCTATGCAAGGAAAAAATGATAAAAAATTGCAGATAGGTTCGTTGCCTGCTTTTGTTATTGCCATTTTGGTTGTGTTTAACATTATCTTGGGTGCTGTTTTAATCAATTTTGTAAATAAGCCACAAAATAACAATGTTGTTAATTTAACATACAATGTCTCTCCAACAGAAACCAGTGAAGTTGTTGTTGCTGCAAGCAAGGCAAAACTTAGTGCTGTTGTAATTGGTGTTGGTGGTTCAAATTCTTCTGGGGTGGCTTATTCATCAACAAATGTTCCAACATATAATCAACTATTAAGCACAGATTCAAGAGGTGCAGGTGTTATTATTGGGCTTAATAAATCTGCTGGCGAAGCATACATATTAACTTGCGACCACGTTGTTTACAGAGCTCCAAATGCTGTGTTTGTGTGCTTGTATGATAGTTATACTCCAATGTATGCAACAGTTATTGGAGAATCTAACAAAAATGATATTGCGCTTTTAAAAGTAAAAAGCGATATAATAAAAACTGCATCTTGCACTGCAGCAAGCGTTGCAAATAGTGCATATGTTACAGAAGGGGATACAGCGATTGCAGTTGGCAACCCACAAAGTAATGGATTTTCTGTTACATCGGGTGTTGTTTCAAGACTGAACACAATGGTTTCTGCATCTTATGGAAGCTATTCAATAAAAATTTCAACCATTCAAGTTGATACTGCCATCAATAGTGGAAACAGTGGTGGTGGACTTTTTGATGGAAATGGCAATTTAATTGGAATTGTTGAATCAAAAACAAATTCTGCAAGCATAGACAATGTTGCATATGCCGTGCCAATAAATAGAGCAATGTCTATTGCTTTGAACTTTATTGATGGCAGACATGAAGCATATGCAAAAGCAGGTTATTCGGTTGCTATTTCTGGTTCAACAATTAATGAACATGAAGGAAAGATATTAAGAATTCCAACAATTGTTGTAACTTCTGTTCAATCTGGTTCAGATGCTGCAAATGCAGGAATTGAAGTTGGGGATAGATTGGTATCTTTTTCATACAACAATAAAACTGTTGAATTTACTTCAGAATATAGTTATGAAGATGAAAAATACAGCATAAACATTGGTGATACTGTTTCATATAAAATTATAAGAAATGGGTCAGAAATGATAATAAACGTTGTTGTTACAGAACTCTATTCTTAATCTTTTGTTAAAAGTAGTTGCAAAATAGAACTTATTTTGATATAATACAAATACTTATTGGAGGAATTATCAATGGTTGAACAAAAAGTTAAAGAAATTTTAGCAGATCAACTTGGTGTTGAAATTAGTAAAATTAGTTTAGACACAGATGTTGCAACAGATTTAGGAGCAGACTCTCTTGACTTGGTTGAAGTTTTGATGAGTTTGGAAGATGAATTTGGAGTTTCTATCCCTGATGAAAAAATTGCTGAAATAAAAACAGTTAAGCAAATTGTTGAATTTATTGAAAAAAATAAAAAATAGGCGTTTGCCTATTTTTTTTATAAACTAGGGTGAACCTAGTTTTTTTTATTGCAATAAAAAAAGTGTTGTGCGCAAATTTCGTCACATGACACCGATTCGTTAATGATGTAGCCAACTACTCCAAAGCAACCCTATGGCACATAGATGATTTTGTTTAGTGCTGCTGCCGTCAAGCTCTGACACGGTTCACAAAGATCTATTGCATAGGACCTTGGGATCAACGTCGCTTGCACCACGCAGCAACCCATATCATATGCCTAAAAGTGCATTCAGCCCTGCTATAGCGGATCTCAGGAATAGGGCACCGCTAGCTCCCCACCTAGCACAACACATGCATATTATATAATAAACTGCATAAAAATTCAATAATTTTTATACATTTTTATTTTTGAGACTGATGCGTTTGTTGACACTAATATAAAAATTATGGTATTTTATAAGAGTATAAGGAGAATGTATGGAAAAATCTAATGGTGATAGATTTATTTTTGCTTATAACAAGCTAGACCAAGGTTTGAGAAACATATATAACATTAAGCAATCTATTGGTTTTGGTGAAGTTATAAGAAAAATTGCTCCAATTAATAGTGTTATTAAAAAGTATGAAGATGACCTTATTGAATTTGGAAGACTTAGAAACGCCATTGTTCATGGAGCAGGAGACACTTTGATTGCAGAACCAAACTCTGACGTTGTTGACAAAATTGAACAAATTGCAAGAGTTATAACAACACCACCAAGAGTTGTTGATGTGCTTGCAAGAAGAAAAGTGTTTTCAATAACAGGTGATGCACTTATTTCTGATGTTTGCAAAGTTATGTTTGAAAGTGGATATAGCATTATCCCAGTGTATATCAAAGGCACACTTGTTGGCGTTATAAACAGAAAGATGATTGTTGATGCAATTGGAGCAGGAATTGCTGCAAAAGTTAGCATTGATAATATTTTAAAGCAAACTGTTGCAGATGGCTTAGATGTTCTTAATGTTGTAAACCATTATGAAGTTGTTTCAAGTTCTATAACAATTGACAGCATGCTGTTTATGTTCCAACAAAACAGAAAACTTTCAACTGTTATAATAACAAAAAATGGAAACTATGATGAGGAACCAATGGCCGTTGTTGTTACTAGTGACACAATAGATTTGCAATCGGTTTTGGATAATTATTAAAGGTGAAAAATGGAAATTTTATTTGAAGATAATCATATTATCGTGGTTAGCAAACCACAAGGTGTTCCAAGTCAGGAAGATGCCAGTGGTGATAAAGATATGCTTACCATGGTGAAAGAGTATATAAAAGAAAAATATAACAAACCAGGCAACGTTTTTGTTGGACTTGTTCACAGGCTTGATAGACCAACTGGTGGCGTTATGGTTTTTGCAAAAAATAGCAAAAGTGCAGCAAGACTTACCAAACAAATTGAAGAAGGCACTTTTGATAAAACATATTTTGCAATATGTCATGGAAATTTGCCAAGTTCTCATGGGATGCTTGTTAACTATTTGAAAAAAGATGAAAAACAAAATAAAGTTGCAATTGTTCCTCAAACAGAAGAAGGGGCAAAAAGAGCAGAACTTGAATATCATTTGCTTGCAAAAGAACAAGGCTTAAATTTGGTAAAGATAAAACTTATGACAGGCAGAAGCCATCAAATTAGAGTTCAAATGGCAAATGTAAAATGTCCACTTGTTGGAGATAATAAATATGGTAAAGGTGAAAAAGTTATGCTTAACTTATTTGCTGTTGAATTATCATTTTTGCATCCAACAACTGGTCAAAAAATGGTGTTTAGAGCTTATCCACCAGAAGAAACTATGGCATGGAAGCTTTTTAACTTAGAAAAATACTTAAACTTAAATATCACAAATTAAGAGGATAAAATGGATTTTGGTTTTGATAGTGAGAAGTATGAAAAACTTCAATCTGAGCAAATATTAAAAAGAGTTGAAATGTTTTCTGGTAAACTTTATATGGAGTTTGGAGGAAAGCTTTTTGATGATTTACATGCAAGCAGAGTTTTGCCGGGTTTTAGAGCTGATTCAAAAGTTAGAATACTTCAAAAACTTGCAGATAAAACAGAAATAATTATGGTTGTTAGTGCAAGTGATATTGAAAGAAAGAAAATTCGTGCAGACTATGGTCTCACTTATGATAACGAAGTTATTCGTCAAGTTGAGCGTTTGCGCAAAATGGGGCTTTTTGTTTCTAGCATTGTCATAACCATGTATGCAGGTCAAAAATCTGCAGATAAATTTGTTAAACAACTTAAAAATCGTGGTGAAAATGTTTATATTCACAAACCAACACAAGGTTATCCTGATAATGTTGACCTTATTGTTAGTGAAGAAGGTTATGGAGCAAATCCATACATAAAAACAACAAGACCAATCGTTGTTGTAACTGCGCCTGGGCCAGGCAGTGGAAAAATGGGGACTTGTTTGTCTCAAATGTATCATGAAAGCAAACAAGGCATCAAAAGTGGATATGCCAAATTTGAAACATTTCCAATTTGGAATCTTGCTGTTGATAATCCAATCAATCTTGCGTATGAAGCAGCAACAGCAGACCTTGCAGATAAGAACTTGGTTGATACTTGGCATCTTCGTGCTTATCACGAAAGAGTTACAAACTATAACAGAGATATAGAGAGTTTTGCAATTTTAAAAGCAATACTTCATAAAATCACAAATGATAAAACTTTATATAGGTCACCAACAGATATGGGTGTTAACATGGCAGGCTTTGCCATCACAGATATGAAAAAATGTGAAAATGCCGCAACCAACGAGATAATAAGAAGATATTATAAAGCACTTTGTGATGCAAAACTTGGCAACGAACCAATTGAAACATCTCAAAGAATAGAAAGAATAATTAAAAAACATGAAATAAACATTTCAAAAAGAAGAGTTGTTCAATCTGCAAAAAATAAATTTGCTCAAAGTGGAAAGCCAAGCGTTGCAATAGAACTTCCTAATACCAGTATTATTTGTGGAAGAGAAACGGAACTTCTTTCTGCAAGCAGTGCGGCAGTGCTCAACAGCCTTAAAGAGATTGCTCATATTGATGACAATATTTATCTTCTTGGAGAAGACGTTCTTAAACCAATATGTGAACTTAAAAGAAGACTTAGTGGAGACGATAGTCAAAAACTTAATTTATATGATGTTGTAAGTGCGCTTTCAATTTGTTCAACAAGAGATATGGTTGCAAAAAAAGCTTATGAAAAATTGCCAGAATTGGCACTTGCAGATGCTCACAGCAGTCATATGATATTTGGAGAAGACGCAGCAACACTAAAAAGTTTAAGAATAAGTGTTTCAGCAGAACCAGAATTTGCAAATATAATATAGATAATGCTATAATAAATAAAAACTTATAAATAAGTGGAGAGAGTATGGAAAAAGATAAAATGTCTAGCTACGTAACAGTGGAAGGCCAAAACATGGTGCAAATTATTGTTGATAAATCACGTTTTATCGCAATTGCAGCAGAAGTTAAAACAGAAGAAGAAGTTAAAACTCTTTTAGGAAGCTTAAAAAAGAGCAACAAAGACGCAAAGCATATTGCGTATGCTTATCGTCTTGGTGAAGATTATTCTGTTGCCAAGCACACAGATGATGGTGAACCAACAGGAAGTGCAGGCATTCCAATTTTTGAAGCTCTTAAAAATGGAAATTTAACCAACACCATGATTGCAGTTGTTCGTTACTTTGGTGGCAAGGAACTTGGTAAGAGCAAACTTACAAGAACCTATGGCACTGTTGCAAACGGCGCAGTTAAATATGCAAAAAAAATTAATTATAAATATTGCGATATTTATGAAATGAAGGTTTCATATTCTGACTTTGCTCAACTCGGTAAACTTTTAACTGAAAAAGGTTATAACATTTTGGATCAAAACACAAATGACACAATGCCTCTTATAAAGGTTGCAATACCTCAAGACGTTGCTGAAAAAGAGGTTGAAGAAGTTAGAGCAAGAGCAAGAGGTGCAAGCATAATAACTCGTATTGGTGGCGGATATTACAGGTCTAAGGCGTTTTAATGAAAATAACAAAAATAACATGTCAAAAAAATAAGAATAAGTTTAATTTGTTTGTTGATGACAATTTCTATGGTGGTGTGCTAAAAGAGGTTGCTGTCGCAAACAATTTTTGTATTGGCAAAGAAATTGATGAGAAGGCTTTGAATAAAATAATTCTTGAAAGCGAAAGTAAAGAAGCTTTTTCAAAAGCCAGCGATTATTTGGCATCAAGGCTGCATTCTGAAAAAGAATTGTATTTAAAATTAATTAAAAAAGGCTATGGCAAGCAAGCATCAATTATGGCAATTGAAAAACTTAAATCTTATGGCTATATTAACGACTTGGAGTTTGCTAAAGCGTTTATACAAAGCAGCAGTAAACTTAGCACCAATATGAAAAAATCTAAACTTATTCAAAAGGGTGTGGATAAGTTTGTTATAGATAGTGTTCTTGGTGAGGAAGATGACCAAGATTTGTGTTACAATATGGCAGAAAAATATTTGAAAAATAAAAATAAACAAGAGTGCAAGCAAAAACTTTATGCACACCTTGCAAGAAAAGGTTTTTCGTCTTCTTCAATTTCAAAGGTGCTGCACAAAATATATAATGAAGATTTTTATGTGGAGGATTAGGTTATGCTAGGTGTGGATATTGTTGAGGTTAAGCGTATTATTGAAGTGAATGATAATGGCAAGTTGGAAGATCGAATTTTAAGCCAAAATGAAAAAGATTATTTAAAAAACAAAAGCACTCAGGTCACCAAAACAAAGCCATATTGTGAACGAGATTATTCACTTTCTGGCATGTTTGCCAGTAAAGAAGCTGCACTCAAAGCCCTTGGGATTGGTGTTAATGGCATAAATTTTACAGATATTGAAGTTATGCATGAGCCTAGTGGCAAGCCATATCTTAAAATTAACCCAGAACTATATAAAAAAGTGGGTAAAAAGGCCCCAAAAACCATTGAAATATCTATATCTCACGACGGAGAAATGGCTATTTCGGTGTGTTATATGGCATAATTTTATGTCAAAATCGACCAAATTTGGCAAAAAATGAAAAATTTTTCAAAAATTATTTTGCAGAATTTTGAATATATTGAATATAAAATAATATAAAAAATGCATAAAAAACGCAAATATTTGAAAAAAATATACATAAAAAAGTGAAATTTTAAATCAAAAATTTTTGAGAATGAGTATTGACATGGGTCATGGGGTGTGGTAAAATATGATCACAAACAAACGATAGCTCAATAAAAATTGGAGGTAACGAAAATGGCAATTAATCAAAAAAAGGTAGATGCACTTGTTGAGGAAGTTCAAAAAATTAAAAATCTCGAAACAAAGATAAAGAATATTTTGGATGCAAAAGAATCTGTTGAAAACAGACAAGCTGCACTTATTGAAATTTTTTCTCGTGAAAGTGATTTGATTACAATAAAAGATGGTGTGTTTGACAATTCAAAAATCAATGCGCTTTTAACAAAATTTTCTAAAAATGAATATTCTGGAGTAATGAATGTTCTTGCTCCTGCAGCAGTTATGTATGAAGCAACGTTTATTGTTCCAGATGCTGCCGCAGTTAAAAAACAATATGAAGAATCGCAAGTTCAACTTCGTGCAACCAAAGAAGAATTAGAATCAGCATTGTTTATTAATGAAAATTTAAGAGCTGCTAAACAAATTTATCAAGAAGAATATGAAAAACTCTTGAAAGAAAATGGTAACAATAAAGCAACAGCAGATAGACTTATTAATGCTGCCGTAAACAAAAACCAAAAGTATGCTGAAAGAATGCAAGCTCTTACTGCTGTTTGTAAAAAACGTATTGCTGATCTTGAAGCTCAAAACAACCAAGACAAAAACACTGCTTACAAAAATGGTTATGCAAGTGGTCAAAAACATGGCAAAGCAAAAAATTGGGTAATTGGAGGATTGACCGTAGCATTTATTCTTGCTCTTGGTCATGGAATTGCCTCAAATGTTGTTAAAGATAATACAATTGCAGATAAAGATCATACAATTCAAGTTATAACAGATGAAAATGAGGATCTTAAAACTGTAATTCAAAAAATTGGTGAATCTTATGTAATCATAGACAATGTAATAGATGGTGTTTGTGATGGAATTTCTAAAGCTGATCGTAATACTCTTGGAATTGAAGCTAAAGAAAATGCTAAAGATGGATTCGATTCTCTTACATATAAAGGTAACACAACATATGTAGTAGATGCTAACAAAGACGGTGCATTTGATCATCTTGACTTTGAAGTTTATGACAATATGTATGACAATTTCGCAAATAAAGCTGATGGAATTAAAACTTTCTATGAAGCAAATGTTGATTTACTTAAAGAAAATGCAGATGATCTTGTAAAAGCTAATGAAATTGTTCAAAAATATGATGATTTCCTTAAAACATATACTAAAACTAAATATGATGCAACAGTTGAGGGAAAAGATTATAGTTTGACTTTCTGGCAAGAAGGAACTACTGTTTCTGATGCTATAGATGAATGGCTTGGATGGATTAAAGAATATCAAGAGGCTGCTGCAAAAGCAAACCCTGTTTATGAAACAGGAGAGAATGAAGAGGGTGTTAGCCCAGTTGCCGGAAAAGATGTTACAAGTCCTAATGCTCAAAACAACAAAGATTCAGAAGGAAACGAACTTGGTGTTACTGATGATGGTGAATTATCACAAGTAAATGAAGAAGGCAAAGGAACAGACACTGAAGTTGTTACAGATGAAAACACAGCAACCAAAAATGAAGAAGAAGTTGATGAAACAACAGCTCAAAACAAAAATATTAACAATGGCAAAGAAAACGGACAAAATATTGATGAAATTGGGCTTGGTAATGAATAATTAATTTAATACAAAACAGGCAGAAATGCCTGTTTTTTTTGTGTCATTTTTATTTATACCATATGGGGGAATAATAACATATATTTATATTGAGTAATTATAAAACACATCATTTTTAGCCTTATATAAATATAAAATGCAAATTTATTTTAAATTTTAATTTGCATAAATTTGTGTGTATTTTGTGTTATTATACAAACAAAAATATTAAAAAATGCAAAATTTACTTATTTTAATCACAAAATATATCAAATTCTTGCTGCCTTTTGGGGTGTTTTATTTTTAAAATGGGTATTGACACTATGCACTTTGTGTGCTAAAATGTAGTCACAAAACATAGAAATATCTCGAAAAGGGGGAATTTATTATGGCAAAGAAAGTTGAAAAAAAAGAAGAAGACAGAACTCTTGATGAACTTCTTGATGCAATTCCAGAAGCTAAAAATGAAGAAGTTGAAGAAACTGTTGAAGAACCAGTAGAAGAACAAGAATATCTTTTTGAAGAAGCAAGAGAAGAATATCAAGACGAACAAGAGGAACAAGAGGAACTTGGTGCTGCTGATTTGGAACTTACTGAAGAAGAGAGCGCTTCTCTTGATGCATCAAGAAACTATGGTGAACCAGATGAAGAAGCTGAAGAAGAAGTGGTAGAAGAATCAGTTGATGAAGCTGTTGATAACGAGCCAGTGGTTGAAGAAGCTGCTGCTGAAGAACAAGCAGATGAAGAGGCTGCTGAAGAAGCTGATGTTGAAGAACAAGCAGATGAAGAGGCTGCTGATGCTGAAGTTGTAGATGAAAAACCTGCAAAAAAACATCATTATGTTAGAAATGGTCTTTTGATTTTGGGAGCTGCTGCTTCTTTGGCTACAGCATTTGTTGGTGGAGTGCATGCACAAAAATTTATTTGGGATAATCATGTTATAGAACTTGACAAAGATGAAAAAGCTTTCGACACTGTTATTAATACACTCGGTGAAGCAGGAATTACACTTGATGATATTACAGCAGGCAATATCTTTAGCTATAGTGCAGATGTTAATGGAATTCCAACACTTGTTTATTATTCTCATAAAAATAAACAATCATATTATGTAGCTCTTTCTGAAACTGGTTTTGCTGAATATCAACAACATTCAGATGGAAAAATTGTTCTTAAAAGCGATTTGTTTGCTGATAGAGAATCAAAAGCAACTGTTGTTGAACTTTATAATAAACTTTTGCAAAATGCTATTGCTGCCGTTAAAGCAGAAAATGCTCAACTTAAAGCTGACCTTAACAAAGCAAACTTTGATTTGGCTGCTGCTCAAAGAGCAAACAACGAATTGAAAAAATTGATTGCAGAACTTAACAAAAAATTTGAAGGCGAAGAAGCTGCAGAAAACACTGATGTGAAAGCACTTGAAAAACATATTGATGAATTAACTGCTGAAAATGAAGCAAACAAACAAGCACTTAAAGACATTAATGCTAAAGTTGAAGAAGCGCTTGGTAAAGAGCTTACTGGTAGTGATGACAAAGATGTTGCTAAAACAAATGTAGATGCATTGATTGCAGCTGTTAAAGCTAAAGATCAAGAAATTCAAAACAAAGATGCTGAAATTGCTGCTCTTAAAGCAAAACTTAACAGCAATGAAGAAATTGTTAACGCTGTTACATCTAGTGATGGTAAAGAAGTTGTTGCAGTTCTTTACACACTTTTGGAACAAAATGAGCACACTAATGAAGGTGAACAATACGAAGTTGGTCAAGAATAATAAATGTTAAAAAAAAGCTTGCATTTGCAAGCTTTTTTTATTTGCAAAGTTTGTTGCCTTTTTTTGCTGGCTTTTGTATAATATTACTATGTTAGAGTTAAACAAAGTTGCATTTACCATTTTTGGTGTTGACATATATTTTTATGGCCTTATTATTAGTGGGGCAATTATTGCATGTGTTATTTGCGCTATGATTTTATGTAAAGCAAAAAAAATAGGCACAAATATGCCACTTGAGATTTTTCTTGCAATTATTCCACTAGGAATTTTGTCTGCAAGATTATTCTCCGTCATTTTTGAAAAAGACTTAACAATTGCTGACTACTTTAATTTTAGAACTGGTGGCATGAGTATTATGGGTGCCATTATTGGTGGAGCAATTGGCGCAACAATTTATAAATTTATAAAAAAGAAAAATTTTCTTGTTATTGCTGATATTATCACATCTGTGTTAATGCTTGGGCAATCAATTGGAAGATGGGGTAATTATTTTAACGAAGAAGTTTATGGTCTTGAGATAACCAATCCAAATTTGCAATGGTTCCCGTTTGGGGTGAGTGTTGATGGAACATGGTATGAAGCACTGTTTTTCTATGAATCAATACTCACGTTTATTGGATTTATTGTGCTTTTGATTGTTTATTTAAAAACATCAAAAAAAGGACTTGCTACTGGAATATATTTGACTTATTATGGCATAATTAGGATAATATTGGAAAGCAGAAGACAACCAAAATATGTATTAAGATGGGGAAGTATGCCAGTGTCTGCATTTGTTAGTGCG
>CAMOCH010000002.1 GCA_946610655.1 uncultured Clostridia bacterium | reverse complement strand
GCATCTGACTCTTAATCAGGGGGTCCAGGGTTCGAACCCCTGGCGATCCACCAAACAACAGCCGAAAGGCTGTTTTTTTATTACTATTCATCTTAGATATTTGCTTTAAAAGTTTTGACTTTTTTAGTTTCATGTTTTATAATAAATAAACAAGGAGAGAGTATGAAGACTGCACTTATCACTGGAGCATCTAGGGGTATTGGTGAAGCAATTGCAAGAAAATTTGCTAAAAATGGTTATAATGTTGTTATAAACTATTTAAATTCTCGTGAAAAAGCTGAAAAACTTGCAAACGAGCTAAATAATGGCAAAGTTCGTGCAGTTGCAATAAGAGCCGATATTGGAGACCCTGTTCAAGCCAAAATTTTGGTTAAGCAAACACTTGAAATTTTTGGCAGAATTGATGTTTTGGTTAATAATGCAGGAATAAGTTTAACAAAACTTTTGATTGATACTTCATCAAATGAAATTGAAAACTTGATGCTTACAAATTTGCTTGGACCAATTTATGTAACAAAAGAAACTCTTCCTTCAATGATATCCAATAATTATGGAAAGATTGTGAATATTTCTTCAATGTGGGGCAACACGGGTGGAAGCATGGAAACTGTTTATAGCGCAAGCAAAGGTGGAATTATTGCATTTACTAAAGCTATTTCAAAAGAAGTTGGATTTTCAAACATTAATGTAAATTGCATATGCCCGGGAATGATATTAACAGACATGACAAGTGGATATTCAATTGAAGATATGAAAATCATTCAGGACCAAACATCACTGGGGAGAATAGGTCAGCCAACAGATGTTGCAGAACTTGCGTATTTTCTTGCAAGTGAAGAAGCAAACTATATAACAGGATCAGTCATCAATGTTGATGGTGGATTTAATTAAGGAGAATAATTATGAAAATTAAAGTTGTAACAATTTGTGGAAGCATGAAATTCAATAAACAAATGAGAGTTATTGCAAGAAGACTTGAAACCAAAAATGGTTGGGCAGTTATTCAATGTATATACAGCAAAAAGTCTGATAAACTTGATAATGTCGAAGAGATGCAAAAACTTGAAATTGCACATTACAGAAAAATTGAAGTGTGTGATGCTATTTATGTTGTTAACATTGATGGATATATTGGTGAAGCAACAAAAAGAGCAATCGATTATGCAAAAAAATGTGGTAAAGAAATTATTTATCATGAACCAATTAAAAAATAGGGTATTATGCGTGTCATAATATTTTAAAAAACCTGGTAAATCCAAGGTTTTTTGATTTTTATACTAGAAGGTGAACAAATGGAAAAAGAAAAATTTTATATAACAACTCCAATTTATTACCCAAGCAACAAATTAACTCTTGGAAACTGCTATACAACTGTTGTTTGTGATGCTATTGCAAGATATAACAAACTTTTGGGTAAGGATGTTTTTTATTTAACTGGAACAGATGAACATGGACAAAAGATTGCAGGAAAAGCAAAAGATGCAGGCAAAACCGAAATGGAATATTTAAATGAAATTATTGCTGATGCAAAAGAACTTTGGAAACTTTTGGACATTAATTATGACAGATTTATCAGAACAACAGATGAAGACCATGTTAAAGTTGCTCAACATGTGTTTACTGAACTTTATAATCGTGGATACATTTATAAGGGCAGCTACAAAGGAAAATATTGTGTGCCTTGCGAAGCATTTTGGACAGAAAGTCAACTTGTTAATGGAAAGTGCCCAGATTGTGGACGTGATGTTATAGACCAAGAAGAAGAAGCATATTTCTTTAAACTTAGCCAATTTGGTGATAAACTTTTGGATTTGTATAAAAACAATCCAGAATTTTTGGAACCACAAAGTCGTGTAAACGAAATGATTAATAACTTTATCAAACCAGGGCTTTCTGACCTTTGCGTGTCTAGAACAAGTGTTAAATGGGGCATTCCTGTTCCTTTTGATAAAAATCATACCATTTATGTTTGGGTTGATGCACTTACCAATTATTTAACAGGTGTTGGCTATCTTTCTGATGATAAAATGTTTAACAAATATTGGCCAGCAGATGTGCATGTTATTGGTAAGGAAATTGTGCGTTTTCATGCAATAATTTGGCCTGCAATGCTTATGGCTCTTGATATTCCACTTCCTAAAAAAGTGTTTGGTCATGGCTGGTTACTTTTTGGTGGAGACAAACTTTCTAAAAGTAAAGAAGTTGCAAGCAAAGAATGCGTTGATCCAAGAATTCTTGCTCCAAGATATACTGCTGACGCTGTTAGATATATTTTGCTTAGAGAAATTCCATTTGGTTCAGATGGTTCATATTCAACCGAAGGCTTTTTAAACAGAATTAATAGTGACCTTGCAAACAACTATGGAAACCTTGTTTCAAGAACACTTTCAATGCTTAAAAAATATAATCAAAGTGTTGTTCCTAGTTACAAAGATTCAAATGATCCACTTGATAAAGACCTTATCAACATTGTTTTAACCGAAGAGCAAAACGCAAAGAACTATATGAAGAAATTGGATAGTTCAAAAGCTCTTACTAGCATTTTTGCAATGTTTAGCAAAGCAAATAAATATATTGAAGTTACTGAGCCATACATTTTGGCTAAAGATCCATCAAAGAAAGAACGTTTGGATACCGTTTTAAGAAACTTGATTGAAACAATAAGAATTGGAACAATTCATCTTTCTGCATTTCTTCCAGAAGTTAGTAAAAAAGTTATGGATATTTTGGGTGTTGAAGCAAAAATTGGAGAACCTAAATTCTATGATATGAAAGAGGGCAAAACTCTTGAAAATTGTCCAATCCTTTTCCCAAGACTTGATGTTCAAAAAGAACTTGATGAACTTGCAAAATTATAATAAATGACCGAGAGGTCATTTTTTTTGTGAACGAAAATAATAAGTGTTTCATACAATTTATTGAGGAATTGTATGGCGCTTATTTTGAAAGTTAACACACAAATAATAAGAGAAAATATTTTAAAAATTAAAGAAAAAATTGGTGATGCTAAATTTTGCGCAGTTGTGAAAGCCAACGCTTATGGTGTTGGTATTGATTTGGTTAAATATATTGATGACTGCGTTAACTATTATGCTGTTTCGTGCGTTAGTGAAGCAAATCAACTAAGCTCATTAACTAAAAAACAAATAATAGTTTTGTCCCCACCAAGCATAGATGAAATTATGCAAATAAATTCTTCTCAAATTGAATTTGCTGTTGATGATATTGCTACGATTAAAAAACTTACAAAAATCAACAAAGATTTTTATGTTCATATTGCAGTTAACACAGGAATGAACAGATTTGGTGTTTGTAAAAAAGACTTGATAAATATGTGTAAAATAATAAAATTTTCGAAGAATATTTTTGTAAAAGGAGTTTTTAGTCATTTTTGGGGAGAAGATGAGATAAGTCATGATGGTCAGTCAAAATTGTTCAACAATTGTTGCAGGTTATTAAAAAGGTTTTTTCCAAATGCCATTTGTCATATTTCTAACACCTCTGGGATTTTTTATCATTATGATATGGTTAGAGTTGGTATTGGATTATATGAAAGAGATGATTATAAGTGTTTAAAACTTATTTCAAAAGTCTCCAAGATTCAATCATTATCAAAAGGTGATAGTGCCGGATACGGAGCAAAATTTGTCGCAAAACGTAAAACAAAAATTGCTGCTGTTAAAGTTGGATATGGTGATGGTATAACTCGCAATATGGTTGGATATAATGTGCTTATAAATGGTAAGCTTTGCAAAATTGTGGCAGTGTGTATGGATGCCATTTTGGTGGATGTAAGTCATGCAAATGTTCACAATAATGATGAAGTGATAATTTGCACCTTTAATAAAAAAGAATTAAGCATTTGCAATTTGGCTAAACATTGTGATACAATAAGTTATGAAATATTAACCAGACTTACGTCTAGAGTTACAAGAATATATGAGAGATAAATTATGCAAGTTATAACAGGGAAATTTAGAGGAAGAAAATTAAGAAGTGTTCCAACAGACCAAACAAGACCAACTCTTGGAAGAGTTAAAGAGAGTATGTTTGATCTTTTAAGTGAATACATTTATGACAAAGAAGTTCTAGATTTGTTTGCAGGAAGTGGTGCTCTTGGAATTGAGTGCTTAAGCCGTGGTGCTAAGCATGTAACATTTGTTGATAATCAAAAAGAAAGTATTAAAACCATTGGGCAAAACCTCAAAAATGAGTTTGAAGGAACAACCATTATTTTGGGAGACTATGAAGAAACAATTTTTAAACTTGCAAGACAAAATAAAAAGTTTGATTTGGTGCTTTTAGATCCACCTTTTGAAAGTGATTATATTGAAAAAGTTTTGTATTTTTTGCATAAAAAAGACTTGCTTAACGACCATGCAATAATATTATGTGAAACTAGTAGTCAAAAATTGTTGCAAAATTATCCACAAAAGTATATAATAAAGAAGAATAAAAATTATGGAACAATAATGTTAACCATATTTGAATATGTTAAAGGGTAGATATGAACATTTACGATATTATTGAACAACTTGAGCAAGAAATTGGCGAAGCAAAGCCAGGGCTCTTCCATAAAAAGATTGATGTTGGTAAACTTGCCGAACTTGTTGAAGATTTAAAGAACGATCTTCCAAAGGCAATTGAAGAAGCATCATATGTTTTGTCGCACAAAGAAAAAATTCTTGATACTGCACAAAAAGATGCCCAAGCACTTCTTGAAGATGCAAACGAAAAAGCCAAAATCATGATTGAAGAAAGCTCAATAACAAGAAATGCTGAAAAACAAGCAAAAGAGCTTCAAGAACAAACTATAAGAAGATGTGAGCAACTTCTTGATACAACAAAAAATAATGTTGATAAAATTTTGAAAGCTGTTGAAGATTATTTGTCTGAACACCTTAACATTGTTCATGACAGCCGTGATGAGCTTTCAAGCACACTTGTTCAATTAAAGAACAACCTTAAAAGACAATAGGCAAACACCAGTTAATAAACAAGATAGTATTGCATGCACGCATTTTACAAAAATAAAATAGCGTGCTTTTATTTTGCATTTTTTTAAAAATGCCATTGATTGCAATATAATGGAAATTCCACTAAAAGATAATAAAAATGAAGTTAAGCAAACAGAAAAGATACTTTTTTGTGCGCTTAAAAATTTTATTCCTTTGGTAACTTCAATAATACCATTAAAAAATGCTTCGGATAAATTTGGTAAGTGCATTAAATCAAACAATTTACTTAGTGGAAATGAAAGTGTTTTAATTATTCCAGTTTTGGTCAAGATGTCAGAAAATAAAAAGAAAATTGTTATGTATCCACCAACAAGCAAAACATTTGAAACAGTATCTTTCATTGTTGAAGAAAGAAGATTATCAATTTTTGTAGGTGTGCTTAATGGAGTGGTAACAAAACCTTGCTTTTTTCTTTTGCCAGAAAATATTATGCCACACATAACACTCGATAAAATATGACAAAAATAGAGTATTATTCCAATTTGAATAGAGTTATACATAATGCTTCCAACTGTGCCAATAATAAAAATCGGGCCGCTTGTTGTGCAAAATGAAACCATTTTTTTTGCATCTTGCTGAGATATTTGGTTTTGATAGTATAAATCACTTATAAGTTTTGCCCCAATTGGGTATCCACTGAGCATACTCATAAACATAACATAGCCAGAAATTCCGGGTGTTCCAAACAAAAAATATGTTGTTTTTGAAAATTTGTTTGTTATTTTTTGGACTGTTCCAAGACCAGTTAAAAGTTTTGTTAAAAACATAAATGGAAAAAGTCCAGGTAAAACACTTATTGCAAATAACATCAAGCCTTGCTGAACGCTGCTGTTATAAGTTCTTGGGTCGCTTAAAATAATAAAGATAATGACAAAAACACAAACAGAAAGTGCTGCACACTCGATTGTTTCTTTGCTTAAAAATTTATTTTTTATGAGCAATTTGTTTGTCGTCATATAATAACTTATGTTATAATTTTTATAGTTAAAACAAAAAAGGTAAAAGTTATGATATTTTCTAAAGACGATGTGGACGATCAATTGCCATATACCAAATCTGATGAATTAATGCTTGTTAGAATTTTTGTGTCTAGTTTATTTTTGGCAATTGCTTTATTTTTTGTGCTATCTCATCAAGAAACAGCAATAGGGGTTTTACTCCTTGTTGCAGGTATTATATGGAATATGATTCTTCCACTTAACAGTTGGTTTGGCTTGGTGATGAGTGTTATTGTTGGGGTTTTATATGCTGCAATATGTTTCCCTTTGGGGCTAAATGCAAACGCGTTTTTATATTTAGCATATTATGTTCCTATGCAATTTGCTGCAACAAATATAAAAGGTGACACATTTGTTGTAAAAAATAGTAAATTCTCTGATAAACAATCAATCATGATTTTGTTCTATTATATTTTGTTCTTTGTTAGCTTATATTTCTTATCAAGCAACAACGGAGCAGTTCTTATATGTATTTTTGATGCACTTACTGCAACACTTTTAGCGTTTAGTGCGTTTGCTAGAACATACAGAATTGGTGTATATTATAAAATTAGAATTGTTGCACTTATTTGTTCAATAGTTATGTGGGCACTTTTTGCAACATCATCTCAAGTTTATTCTGGTTCAAAATCTGCGCTTTTAATGTATTTAATGTATTTGATTGTTGAAGTGTATCAAATGTTTTATGAAAAGAAACATTACACATCAATTTCTCAAGAACTAGAAAGACAAGAAAATGAAAAGAAAAAACAAAAAATTGCTGAAGAAAAGAAAAAACAATATAAAAACACCTAAATTTTAGGTGTTTTTTATTCTACAAAAATTGTTCCGGTGGTTATGTCGTTATTATAGTTTTTATTTGCCGCAATTGAATATAAATTGCTTGCAAGTAAATCTAAATTAACCGAATATAATTTATCTTGCGATAGGCTTTTTAAATCGTTGCTTGAAACAATCATATTGATGCCATTTTTATTAAATTCTGGTAACATATTTTTTATTGATTTTTTGATTGCAAGGAGTTTAACGGGATTATTATTTTTAATAATTTTTTTGGCTAATGATTTGGTGATATTAAGGCTTGCATAAAGAGTAAGTTTTTTTATGCGTGAAATTTTGTATCTTTTGCTTGTGCAAAGAGAAATAAACTCATCATAATTTGTTGCAACTTTTGATTGTGTTTCAACAAGATATGGCAAGCCTTCGGAGTAGTCGTATAAATTTTTAAGTTGTTTGCTTGACATGTTGCGCAAATTATAAAAGAGAATATCACTGATTGATTTTTTGTTGATTTGAATTTTTAACAAATCATAAGAATATTGTGGCACAAAAGTTTTTATTTTGTTCATATTATTGTTTTCAATATTTTTTCTAATTAGTGTTGCGTTGGCAAAATTATCAACTGAATGAGAAGAAGAGTATCCACCATCAAGTCTTTCAACCAAAACAACATTAATATTTGCTTTTTGTTCAATAATTTGAGTTATATATTCAAGGGCAAGAATATTGCTGGCGTCATTAAAAATTTCTGAATTGCCGGTGTATTTTGTTTTTAAAACATTAATTAGAGCAGAACTATAATTTATGCCACGTTCAAGCTCAGAGTGAAGTGCTTTTTTGATTGATGCAGATTTAATGTTTGCAAGGGCAAAGTAGTCGTCTAAGTTTGTGTATTTTGCACCAATAACAAGAGTTGAGCAATTTAAATTTTTAAGAGTTTTAATTGCTCCAAATGCAAAATTATGTGCACTAGATATTGCATAAAAACAAGGAAGTTCACAAACCATGTCTGCTCCAGCATTAATAGCACAAACTGCACGAGAGTATTTGTCTAATATGGCAGGTTCACCACGTTGAACAAAATTTCCACTCATTAAACACATAACAGGCATGTCAAGTTCTTTTGCTTTTTTTATAAGGTATTCATGCCCATTATGAAATGGATTAAATTCGGCAATAATTGCACAATAATTCATAATTCCACCATAATTTGTTGATTTTTAAATTTGCATGTTGTATAATTAACCATGCATATTGCTATTATACAATACAGGTAAAATTTGTGCAATAAAATGTGAGAAAATTGTTATGAAGAAAAAACAAGATGTTTTTACAAAAATAATTGATGAAGCAAGAATGTATGGTGGAAAAATTGTTCTGCCAGAAGCTGACGACAGTCGTATTATTGAGGCTGCAAAAATTGCTTCAACAAGTGATTTGTGCACAGTTATTCTTTTGGGTGATGAATCAATAGAAAAAAACTTTACAAAAAAAGAACTTAAAAACATTAAAATTATTAATCCAAAATTTGGAACAAATTATAGCGAACTTTATGCACAAAAACTTTTTGAATTAAGAAAAAATAAAGGTATGACTTTGGATAAAGCTAAAGAGGCCGTTAAAGACAACATAACTTATGCCATGATGATGATAAGTAGTGGTGATGCAGACGGCGTTGTTGCTGGGGCAACTCACGAAACAGCAGTTGTTTTAAGAAGTGCATTCCAGATTGTTGGAACAAAACCAGGAGTTTCTAGGGTTTCTTCTGTATTCATTATGGAAATGAGAGAAGACTCTAATCTTGGTGAAAATGGAATGATGGTTTTTGGTGATTGTGCAGTTAACATTATGCCAAATGATGAAGAACTTGCCGAAATAGCAGTGCTTTCTGCTGAAACAGCAGAAAAAATATGCAAAATTCATCCAAATGTTGCATTATTATCTTGGACAACAAGAGCAGATGAAAATTTTGATAACGAGAGAATTCAAACAATAAAAAGAGCATATAAAATTGCTCGCAGAAAAAATCCAGTATTGCAAATTGATGGAGAAATGCAAGCCGATGCAGCACTTAGCCCATTTGTTAGTGAACACAAATGCCCAGGAAGCATTGTTGGTGGAAAAGCAAATGTTCTTATTTTCCCAGATTTGTATGCAGGAAACATTGGATATAAACTTGTGCAAAGAATTGCAGGAGTTAGAGCTGTTGGTCCAATTATGCAAGGCTTAAATAAACCGGTTAATGATTTGTCTCGTGGCACAACAGCCGAAGAAATAGTATTAAATATGGCAATAACAATATTGCAAAGTAGAAGGTAAGGAGATTTATTATGTCAAAAGTATTAGTATTAAACGCAGGAAGTAGCTCTCTTAAATATCAAGTGATTGATATGAAAACTGAAGAAGCACTTGTTAAAGGTTTGTGTGAAAGAATAGGAATTGATGGTGGTGTTATCACTCACAAATATAACGGCAAAAAAGTTGTAACAAACATTGAAATGAAAGACCACACTGCAGCACTTGAATTTGTGCTTAAATCAATTGTTGATAAAGAAATTGGTTGCGTTAAAAGCCTTGATGAAATTTCAGCAGTAGGTCACAGAGTTCTTCATGGTGGAGAAACATTTACAAAAGCTGTTAAAATTGATGATAAAGTTATTTCTCAAATTGAAGAATTGATTCCACTTGGACCACTTCATCAACCTGCAAACTTGCAAGGAATTTATGCATGCAAAAAACTTATGCCAAATGTTCCTCAAGTTGCAGTGTTCGACACAGCATTCCATAGCACAATGAAACCAAAAGCTTTCCGTTATGCTATTCCAAACGAAGACTACACAGAATATCATATTAGAAAATATGGTTTTCACGGAACTAGCCACAAGTATGTTAGCCAAAAAATGGCAGAATACTTCGGCAGAAAAGGTAAATTTGTTGTTCTTCATATTGGTAATGGTGCATCACTTTCTGCAGTAAGTGGTGGTGTTTGTCAAGATACAAGCATGGGCTATACACCTCTTGATGGATGTATGATGGGAACAAGATCAGGAAGCGTTGATGCTTCAATTCTTCCAACTCTTTGTGAAAAACATGGTTTTGATGTAAACGGTGCAATAAACTATCTTAACAAAAAAAGTGGACTATATGGTCTTACTGGTTTTAGTGATGGTAGAGATGTTGAAAATGCTTCTAAAAATGCAAATGGTGCATATACAACTGAGCAGGTAAACAATGCAAGACTTGCAGAAGATATGAGGGCATATATTGATGCTAAAATTGTTGCAAGTTATGTTGTTCCACTTGGTGGACTTGATGCCATTGCATTTACTGCTGGTGTTGGTGAAAATGACTATTTGTATCGTCAAAGAGTTGTTAACTATCTTGCAGGATTTGGTATTGAAATTGATGAAGAGAAAAATAGCAAACGTGGTGTTGAAGGTGAAATTTCAACAGAAGATAGTGATGTTAAAGTTTATGTAATTCCAACAAATGAAGAATTGCAAATTGCAAAAGAATCAATTGAAGTTCTTGGACTTTAATTTAAAAAGTATCAATTTTAAAAAAATAATTGACAAATATGATTATTAGTTATATAATTGCTCTGCAAAAATAAATCCGTTAGGGTAAAAATACAGGAGGAAAAATAATGGCAGTTCCAAAACATAAAGTGAGCAAAGCTGCTGGAAGAAGCAGAAGAGCAGCAAATCGTCAAGCAACAGCTCCAACACTTATGGAGTGCCCACAATGTCATGAAAAAAAGGCTACACATGCTGTTTGCCCTAATTGTGGATACTACAATGGCGAGAAAAAAGTTACAGTTAAAGCTGACAAAGTTAAAAAAGACTAATTAAAGATAAAAAGAGCAACCACTTCGGTGGTTGTTTTTTTATGTTCAAAAAAGGTATTATGTCACACATAAGTGGCGAGTTTTACGGAAATATGGCGTTTTTTTATTAATTATTTATGCTTTTTTAGTTAAATTTACTAGTCAAACATTATTAATTTATTATATAATTAATAATAACTTATGTTAGTGAGGTTTTTTTATGAAAATTATTTTGGACGGTTTTGGTGGAGATAACGCACCAGTAGAAATTGTTAAAGGGGCAATAACAAGTGTTAATTTGCTTCCAGGAGTTACAGTTGCAATTACTGGTGATGAAGATAAAATAAAACAAGTGCTTAGCGATTATGGCTACGCTGGTGATAAAATTGAAATTATTGATGCAAAAGAAGTTATTTCAAATAATGAATCACCAACAGTAGCAATAAGACAAAAGAAAAACAGCAGTTTGGTTGTGGCTTTTGATACTTTAAATTCTAGTGATGAATATGTTGGAATGATAAGTGCAGGAAGCACTGGTGCAGTGCTTACTGGAGCTACTCTCAAAGTTGGTAGAATTAAAGGTGTATTTCGTCCAGCTGTTGCCCCAGTTTTGCCAAATTTAAAAAATGGAAAAACACTTTTAATTGATGCTGGTGCAAACGTTGATTCGAAACCAGAATATCTTGCTCAATTTGCAATTATGGGCAGTGAATATATGAAATCAATGTATGGAACTGTTAACCCAAGAGTTGGTCTTGTTAGTGTTGGGACAGAAGATCATAAAGGAAATGCTTTAACACATGAAGCATTTGAACTTCTTAAAAATATGAAAAACATCAACTTTGTTGGAAATATGGAAGCTCGTGATGCACTTTCTGGAGAATATGATGTGCTTGTTTGTGATGGTTTTGTTGGAAACACACTGCTTAAATCTTATGAAGGTGGAATTGATACACTTAATAAGGTTTTAAAAGAAGAAATTTTGAAACTTGGTCTTAAAGGTAAACTTGGATATCTGCTACTCAAAAAAGCGTTTAAAAATGTTAAAAGAAGAATGAACTATACAACAGTTGGTGGAGCTGCTTTTCTTGGGGTTAAAAAACTTGTTGTTAAAACTCATGGTTCAAGTAATGCCGAAACAATATATAGTTGCGTTAAACAAGTTTATGACCTTGAAAATGCCAAGATGATTGATAAAATGAAAGAAAACCTTGCTTTGGAGGAAAGTGATGATAAACAAAATTGAAAAAATTTGTAATCACACATTCAAAGATAAATCAATAATTAAGCAAGCATTCATTCACTCAAGTTATGCAAATGAACACAAAACTGTTAGCAACGAACGATTGGAGTTTTTGGGAGATGCTATTCTTGAATTTGTTGTAACCGATGAACTTTATAAAAATTTTAACTTAAGTGAAGGTAAGTTAACAAAGTATAGGGCCAGTTTGGTTAATGAAGAAACACTTTCATTTGTAATTAGTGAACTAAAACTTGAACAGTATTTACTAAGAGGTAAAGGTGAAAGCAAATTTGAAGTTACAAAAAGTGAAATGTGTGATTTGTTTGAAGCTATTGTTGGAGCACTTTATCTTGATGGTGGGCTAAGTGCTGCAAAACAATTCATATTGAGCAATTTAAAAACAGCAATTGATGCTCTCAAAAAAGACGGGCTTTTGGAAAATTCAAAAACAATGCTTCAAGAAATGCTTCCTAAAGACAAAATAAAATATTCAACAACAAAGCATGGAGAAGACCATAATCCAACTTACAAATCAACAGTTATTATTAATGGTGTGAATATGGGATTTGGTGAAGGACCAAATAAAAAAACTGCAGAACTGCTTGCTGCTAAAAATACAATAAACATGATAAAAAAGGCGTAAAAAATGAAATTTAAAAAGATGGAAATATATGGGTTTAAATCTTTTGCAGATAAACTAGATGTTAGTTTTGACGCTGGTGTAACTGCAATTGTTGGCCCAAATGGTTGCGGAAAAAGTAATGTTGCAGACAGCATTAGATTTGTTATGGGTGAAAACAGTGCAAAATCTATGCGTGGTAGCAATATGCAAGATGTTATTTTTAATGGAACACAAACAAGAAAACCACTTAGTTATTGTGAGGTTTCATTATTTTTTGATAACAGTGAGAAAATTTTTCCATTAGATTATGATGATGTTGTGTTCACTCGTAAACTTTATAAAAGTGGTGAAAGTGAATATGCCATCAACAAAAATCCAGTTAGAAGAAAAGATATTGTTGACGCACTTAGAGATAGCGGCCTTGGAAGAGATAGCTATTGTGTTATTGGACAAGGTAAAATTGATAGTCTTTTGTCTGTTAAACCAGAAGATAGAAGAATTATTTTTGAAGAAGCAGCTGGGATTTCTAGATTTAAGTCTAGAAAGCAAGAGGCTGAAAGAACACTAGAAAGAACAAGAGATAACTTAACAAGACTTAATGATATTATTTATGAACTTGAAAATCAACTTGGACCACTTACCAAACAATCAGAAAATGCAAAAAAGTTTTTGCAATTTAAAGAACAACTTAAAAATCTTGAATTGAACATTTATGTTTATCAATATGACCATGCGAACAGCAGCAAAGAGCAAATTCGTCAAAAAATTGCTGGCATTGATGATGAACTTCAAATTAAGCAAGCTTCTTTTGATAAAGCAGTTAATGACTTTAACAGCAGCATAGAAAGCATTAACCAGCTTGATACAACAATTGAAGAACTTAGAGATAAACTTTTGAACTATACTGTTGAACTTGAAAAACAAAATGGTGAAGCAAAAGTTATAAGAGGAAGAATTGATTCTCTTACTGAACAAAATCAAAAGATTGATATGCAAATTAAACAAGATGAAATTCTTCGTGAAAACATAAAAAATCAGGTTGCAGAAAAAACTGAAACTCTTCAAACAGATAAAACTATGCTTCAAGAAATTGAAAGACAAATTGAAAGAGTTAATGGTGAATATTTAGATATTGTTGATAGACTTACTGCAGGAGAAAAATCAACAAGAGAATCTGGTGAAGAAATTTATGCGTCACTTCAAAATTTGGGTGATGAAAAATCTGCACTTTCTAGTTTACAAGCAGAAAAAAATATGCTTGCAGAAAAACAAACAGAAACCGAACAAAAAATTTCTGATTTAAAAGATAACATTGCTGGCTACGAAACAAAAATTAAAAACTCACAACAAAGCGTTCAAGATGCTGAAAAAGCACTTTCACAAGATAAGTTAACACAATCAAATTATCTTGATGATTTGAATAACTATGCCGAAATGTCAAATAATATAAGTCTTGAACTTGATGACATGAAAGTTGAGTATCACACAAAGCTTTCTCGTGCAAAAGTCTTGCAAGAAATGGCAGAAGAAAACGAAGGTTATATTATCTCTGTTAAAAGACTTTTGGAACAAGCAAAAACAAACTCAACACTTGGCGGAATGATAGTTGGTGTTGTTGCGAAACTTATGAAAGTCCCTGCAAATTTGGAAGTTGCAATAGAAATGGCACTTGGTGCAAGTGTTCAAAACATCGTTACCAAAAATGAAGATGATGCAAAATATATTGTTAACTACTTAAAAGAAAGAAAATTTGGTCGTGCAACATTTTTGCCAATAACCAGCATGAAAGAAAGATATCTTCCTGATATTGTTGAAGACCATTTAAACAGCCGTGGAGTTTTGGGTGTTGCAAGTGATTTGATTTCTTACGACAAAAACTTGGCACCTGTTTTCAAAAGTTTGCTTGGTTCAACAGTTATTGTTGATAATCTTGATAATGCAGTCAATTTAAGTAAAATCACTAAATATAGTGCAAAAATTGTTACTCTTGATGGTGATGTAATTAATCCACAAGGAAGTATTTCTGGTGGTAGCAGAAAAGAAAATACAAGCAACATTATTGGTAGAGAAAGAGAAATTGCTGATTTAAATAAGGAGATTAAACTTCTTGCAAGTGATATTGCCGAAAAAACTAAAAAGTTTGAAGAACTTAAAATTAAAAAAGACGATATCAACCAAAAATTGATTGAACTTAATAATAAAATTCATGACAAAGAAGTTGAACTTGTTATTTTGCGTGATGATCTTGATAAGTTTGATGACCAAATTGCAGAACTTGAGCATGAACTTAGACAAACAGAATATGCAAAAGATAATTTGATTGATAGAATCATGGCTGTTAACGAAGCATATGATATTGCAAATCAAAAAGTTGGCAAAAGTATTGAAAGAACAAATGAAGCCAACGAAAACAAAAAACTTGCTGATTCTAAATTTGATGAACTTAGAAAGAAAAGAGAATCTCTGTATGATAATTTAACAGAACTTAAAATTAAGCAAACAGAAAAAAGTAGTGAAATTTCTAGCATAATGGCAGAAATTGATAAACTTAATAACGACCTTGCTGTTAGTGAATATCGTTATAGAGAGAATAAACTTGAATATCAAAAAAATGCAACGCAAATTACTGAAGCCAATAACATGTTAGAAAATGTTACTGGTGATGAAAATTATCAAGCATGTATGCAAAAAATTACTGAAGTTAAAAACAAACTTGCTGGACTTGATGAATACAAATCAAATCAACAAAAGATTATGAACGAAGCTGACCAAACAAAAATGGAACTTTCTGCAGATATTCAAAGAATTATCGAAAGAAAAAGCCGTGAAGAAATGCGTATTACTCAAATTGATAGTGAAGTTGAAACAATGCAAGAAAGAGTTTGGGAAGAATATAACATGACTTATGGTGATGCAGTAAATTACAGACAAGAAGACTTTGATATTAAAGAAGGTTTATCAGAATCTGCAAAGGTTAAAAAACAAATCTCTGCACTTGGATTTGTTAATGTTAATGCCATTGAAGAACTTGAAACTGTGTCAGCAAGATATAACGATCTTGCTAGCCAAAGAAATGATTTAACTTCGGCTGAACAAGACCTTGTTAAAATTATTAAAGAATTAACAGGTCAAATGGAAACCAAGTTTAAAGAACAATTCGAACAAATTAATATTAACTTCCAAAAAGTATTTAAAGAGTTGTTTGGTGGCGGAAGAAGTCAACTGATTTTGCAAGATGAGAACAATATTTTGGAATGTGGAATTGATATCATTGCAGAACCACCTGGCAAAAAACTTAGCAATATTTCACTTTTGTCTGGTGGAGAAAAGGCTCTTACTGCAGTTGCAATATTATTTGCAATATTAAAACTAAAACCAATGCCTTTCTGTGTACTTGATGAAATTGAAGCTGCGTTTGATGATGCAAATGTTGAACGTTTTGCAAAATATTTGAAGAACTTTAGTAAAGATACACAATTTATTGTTATAACTCACAGAAAACCAACAATGGAACTTGCTGATTGCTTGTATGGTGTTACCATGGAAGAAAAAGGTGTTTCTAAAATGGTTTCTGTTAAACTTAGTGATGCAATTAAAATTGAAAATGCTGTTTAGGAGATATTATGGGGTTTTTATCTAGACTTTTTGATGGAATGCTAAACACTAAAAAAAGTTTTAGTGAACAGCTTAAGTATGCCTTCACTGGAAATGAACTTGATCAAGATTTTTATGATGAACTTGAGTATGTTTTGCTTTCTAGTGATATTGGAGCAAAAGCCACAAATGAAATTTTGGAAACTTTAAAAGAAGAAGTTAAGAAAAACAAAATTAAAACAACAGACCAATGTAAAAATGCTTTGAAAAATGTTATGACCAACATTTTAAATAATGTTGAACCACAAAAACTTGTTTTTCCTTGTGTGATTATGGTTGTTGGTGTTAATGGGGTTGGAAAAACCACAACAATTGGAAAACTTGCTCAAAAATATGATAAAATGGGCAAAAAGGTTGTGGTCGTTGCTGCAGATACATTCCGTGCAGCTGCTGCAGATCAACTTGAAGTTTGGGCAAAACGCGCAAAAGTTAAAATTGTTAGTAGCACTGAAGGCGCAGACCCAGCATCGGTTGTGTTTGATGGAATATCAAGTGGAAAATCTCGTAATGCTGATGTTATTATAATAGACACAGCAGGAAGGCTTCACAACAAAGTTAATCTGATGGAAGAATTGAAGAAAATTAATAGGGTTGTTGAAAGAGAATTTCCAGAAGCTGATTACCACAAAATGATTGTTATTGATGGAACAACTGGCCAAAATGCAACAAGTCAAGTTAATTTGTTTAACGAAGCTATTGATTTAACTGATATAACAGTTACAAAACTTGATGGAACCAGCAAAGGTGGATTTGTTATATCACTTGCTGAAGAATTTGAAATTCCAATTAGATATATTGGTGTTGGTGAATCGGCAGATGACTTATTAGATTTTAAAGCAAAAGATTTTGTTGATAGTATTTTTGAATAAAATAAAAAAATATGTTGACAAAATTGAATTAATATTATATTATAATCTCTGTAAAGTATTTTTGCTTTACACCGAGGATTATGGTTGATATTAATAAAGAAGTTAAAATGTGTATCTTAAAAGATTATTACGGAAATCTTTTAACTGATAGACAAAAAGAAATTTTCTCTAAATTTTGGGAAGAAGATTGGTCTCTTTTTGAAATTGCAGAAGAACTTAATATATCAAGACAAGCAGTTCATGATAGTTTGATTAAAACTGAAAAATTGCTCACAGATATGGAAGAAAAATGTGGTTTTGTTAAAAGAGATGAAAATTTGAAAAATAATGTTCAAACATTAATGAGTAAAATAGATGGCATGACTCAATCTGAAATTAAAGAAAATTTGAAAAATATCATAAATAATCTACAAGGAGAATAGATTTTTGGCATTATTTGGAAGCTTGGGCGAAAGATTGAATCACATTTTTTCAAAACTTACCAAAAGAGGAAAACTTACTGAACTTGAAATTAAAGAAGCAATGAGAGAAATCAGAGTTGCACTTTTGGAAGCCGATGTAAACTTTTTGGTTGCAAAAGATTTTATTAAAAATGTGAGTGAAAAGGCTGTTGGTGAAAGAGTTCTAGAAAGTTTAACTCCTGGGCAACAAGTTATTAAAATTGTTAATGAAGAATTAATAAGTTTAATGGGTAGTGAAAATGCAAAACTTGAAGTTGCTCCAAATCCACCAACAATCATATTGATGTGTGGTCTTCAAGGTGCAGGAAAAACCACAATGTGTTCCAAACTTGGCTTTATGCTTAAAAAACAAGGCAAAAAACCACTTTTGGTTGCGTGCGATATTTATCGTCCTGCTGCCATTGAACAACTTAAAATTGGTGCCAAAAATGCTGGCGTTGATTTCTTTGAAAAGGGAACAATAAATCCAGTTAAAATTGCAACAGAAGCTGTTTCTTATGCAAAAAAGATGGGTAATGACACAGTTATTATAGACACAGCTGGTCGTCTTCAAATTTCACAAGAATTGATGGACGAACTTGTTAAAATTAAAGAGGCTGTTAAACCAACAGAAATTCTTTTAACAGTTGATAGCATGACAGGTCAAGAATCTGTTAATGTTGCAACAGAATTTAATAATAAGCTTGATATAACAGGTGTTGTTTTAACAAAACTTGATGGTGACACTCGTGGTGGTGCTGCACTCAGCATTAAAGCGGTAACTGGAAAACCAATTAAATTCTGTGGTATTGGAGAAAAAATTGGTGATATTGAACCATTTTATCCAGACAGAATGGCATCGAGAATTCTTGGAATGGGAGATGTCCTTACTCTAATTGAAAAAGCTCAAGAAGCTGTTGACCAAAAAGAAATGCAAAAACTTGAAGAAAGACTCAAAAAAAATCAGTTTACATTTGATGACTTTTTGCTTCAGTTTGAACAAATTTCAAAAATGGGCAACATTGCAGACTTGCTTGCGATGGTTCCAGGAATGGCTGGTAAATTTAACCCTAAAGACGTTGATGAGTCAAAGATTAAGGTATTTAAGTCAATAATTTATTCAATGACAAAAAAGGAACGTGCCAACCCTGAAATCATAAATGGTAGCAGAAGAAAAAGAATTGCGGCTGGTAGTGGCAGAACAATTCAAGAAGTTAACTCGCTCATAAAACAATTTGAGCAAACCAAACAACTTATGAAAAATGCAAATAATGGAAAACTTGCGAAAATGTTTGGTAGAAAATTTTAATTTGCATATTTCGGCAAATGCCGTGTATGATATATAAAAATTAATAACGGAGGATAAATGAATGTTAAAAATTAGATTAACTCGTTTAGGAGCAAAAAAGACACCTTTTTATCGTATTGTAGTTAGCGATTCAAGAAAAGCTAGAGATGGTGAATATATTGAACAAATCGGAACATACAATCCTTTAGTTGAGCCAGCTGAAATCAAAGTTAACAATGAACTTGCTCAAAAATGGATTAAAAATGGTGCTCAACCAACAGACACTGTTAAAGCATTACTAAAAAAGAGTGGCGCTATTGAAGACAAAAAATCAAAATAAATTTAACTAAAGGAGATTATTATGAAAGAATTAGTTGAATTTATTGTGAAAAGTCTTGTTGAAGATACTGACAAAGTTGAAGTTTCTGTTTCTGAACAAGATAAAGAATTTAATATTCTTGTTCGTGTTTCTGAATCAGACCTTGGAAAAGTTATTGGTAAAAGCGGCAAAGTTGCAAATGCAATTAGAACTGTTGTTAGAACCAGTGGCAAAAAGGTTAACAAAAGAGTTAGTATTAAGTTTACAGACAAAAAGTAATAAGACCCACGGCAGTGCCGTGGTTTTTATTTTTAAATAACTTGCGCAAAACAACTTAATAAAGTATAATATTTTTAGGGTATTAAAATGGATAAAATAACTATTGCACAAATTCTTAAACCACAAGGTGTTCATGGAGACGTTAAAATCTCTGTTTTTTCTGATGATGATTTTGATTTTTCAAGCATAAAAAATGTGTTTGTGGAAGATACTCCAGCCACAATTGATAAAATTTATAAAGTTGGTGGTGGATATGCCGTTAAACTTTCTATAATTGAAAGCAGAAATCAGGCAGAAGCTTTTAGAAATAAGTTTATTAAGGTTGAAAAATCAGCTCTAAAACTTGCAGATGGCAGATTTTTGATGGTTGACTTGATTGGCAAGATTGCGTGTCTTGACGATGGAACAGAACTTGGTAAAATTGTTGATATACAAAATTTTGGCAGTGCAGATGTTATTTATATTTCTGGAAAGAAAAATATTATGTGCAGTCACAAAAAAGGCTTGATTGAAAAGGTTGGGGAAAATGTTGTGCTAAACAATAAGATTTTTTCTGAGGTTGGTGTTTATGAAGATTGATATATTAACCTTGTTTCCAGAAATGTTTTCAGCCTTAAAAACAAGTTTAATTGGCAAGGCTACAAGCAAAAAAGCACTTGAAATTAATATAATTGATATTCGTGACTACTCAAAAGATAAACATAAAAAATGTGATGATTATCCTTTTGGTGGTGGTGTTGGAATGCTTATGACTCCACAACCAATATATGACGCAATAACTAGTATTGATGGATATGAAGATGCATACAAAATATATATGTCTCCAAAAGGCAAAACCTTGGTTCAAAGCAAAGTTAAACAGCTTAGTAAAAAGGAACATTTAATTTTACTTTGTGGACATTATGAGGGTATTGATGAAAGAATAATTGAACTTCTTATTGATGAGGAAATATCAATTGGAGATTATGTTTTAACAGGTGGTGAAATTCCTGCAATGGCTGTTGTTGACAGTGTTGCAAGATATATTCCTGGGGTTCTTGGAAAACTTGAAAGTGCAGAAGATGAAAGTTTTTCTAATGATTTGCTAGAATATCCACAATACACTAGACCACAAGAATTTATGGGGCTTAAAGTTCCTGAAGTGCTTGTTAGTGGTAATCATGAACTTGTTGATAAATGGAGAAAAGAGCAATCAAAAATAGTAACAAAAAAGAGAAGACCTGATTTGATAAAAAAATAGGTTTTTGCTAGATTTTTTGGGATACTATGTCTGTGATAATACTATACTGAGGTGAGGTATATAATGATAATTAATTGGTTTCCAGGTCACATGAAAAAGACTCTTGAAGAAATGCAAAAAAATGCAAAACTTTGTGATGCAATTATATATGTTTTGGATGCAAGAGTTCCTGAAAGCAGTTTCAATCCAAAAATAGATTCTATTGTTGAGCATAAACCAATTTTGTATGTGCTTAATAAGGCAGATTTGGCAGATGAAAACGCAACAAAAAAGTTTGTTCAAAAATTTAAAGATCAAGGGAAAAATGTTATTAGTTTGGTTTCAAGCGAGTCAAAATCTAAAAATAAAATTTTAGATGAGCTTAAAAAAATGCTTGCTGAAAAAATTGAAAAAAACAATAACAAAAATATTAACGTTACATATAAGGTTATGGTTATTGGCGTTCCAAACACAGGAAAATCAAGCATAATTAATGCTCTTGCAAGCAATGCAAAAACAGTGACAGGAAACAAAGCCGGCGTTACAAAAATGACTCAATGGGTTAAAATGCAATCAAACTTTGTTTTGCTTGACACTCCGGGAACTCTTTGGCCAAAATTTGAAGACCAAAATCTAGCGTTAAAACTTGCATTTGTTGGCTCAATTAAAGATGATGTTCTTGACATTGAAGAGCTTGGATTTGCACTCATTGATTACTTAATCAAAAGATTTCCCAAAAATGTTGTAAATAGATATGGTGAATTTGATCAAACTCAAGAATTGATTGAGATATATAACGGCTTTTGCAAAAATAGAGGCTTTATTCTTAAGAATAAAGAAATTGATTATTTGCGTGCTGGACGTGGTTTTTTGGATGATTTTAGAACTGGTAAAATAGGAAGATTAACACTTGATGAAATCTAATGAAAAAATTGATAATTTACAATATGAAAACAACTTAACTCAAAAAGGTTACAATCTTATTGCTGGAATTGATGAAGTTGGCAGAGGTCCTCTTGCTGGTCCTGTTTGTTGTGCGTGCGTTATTATGCCACTTGATGACATTATTGAAGGTGTTGACGACAGCAAAAAAATAAGTGAAAAGAAAAGAGAAAAGTTGTATGATGAAATCATAGCAAAAGCAATTTGCTATTCAGTTATGTTTGTTGATGAAAAGACAATTGATGAAATTAACATACTTGAAGCAACAAAACTATGTATGAAAAATGCTATTGAAAGCATGGAAATAAAGCCAGATATTGTTTTGGTTGATGCAGTTAAAGGTCTTGATGTTACGGTGCCAACACTTCCAATAATTCATGGTGATGCACTTAGTTATAATATTGCTGCAGCAAGCATAATTGCAAAGGTTACAAGGGATAGATTGATGATTTCGCTTGCTGAAAAATATCCAGAATATGGTTTTGAAAAACATAAGGGTTATGGAACAAAAGCACACATTGATGCAATTAAAAAATATGGTGTTTTAGATATTCACAGAAAATCATTTTTGGGGTTTTTAAATGAACAACATTAAAACGTGGAAAGAGGGAGAATTTCTTGCTCAAAAATATTTAAAAAGCATTGGCTATGAGATTGTTGAAACAAACTCAAAATTAGCTGGTGCTGAAGTTGATATTGTTGCAAAAATTTCAAGCAAACTTGCAGTAAAAAATTTGAAAAAGCAGGTTGAAGAAGGAACTTTACAAAAAGATGCATATGAAAATTTAAAAAAGAACATACGTGATACTTATGTTTTTGTTGAAGTTAAAGCAAGGGAAAGTGATGAATTTGGGTTGCCAGAAGAGGCTGTGACTATGGCAAAACAACAACATATTAAAAGATTTGCAATTAGCTACATAAAAAAACATAATTTAGAAAATTACGATGTTCAATTTGACGTTGTAAGTGTTTTAAATGGCAAAATTGAACATATTGAAAATGCATTTTAAAAATAATATTTATTTTTTAAAAAAGCACTTGATTTATAATCAAAACTATGATAAACTACAAAGCGTGTAAAGAGTGAGTCCTCTGTAAGCAATTTTTATTAGCTTTTCAAGAACGCTCCACATACTAAATTTTTAGGAGGAAACAAGAATATGGCAAATATTATTGATGCAATCGAAAAAGAAAGTATGCGCACTGATTTACCAGCATTTGACATTGGTGACACTGTTAAAGTTTGGGTTAAAGTTGTTGAAGGCAACAAAGAAAGACTTCAAGGATATGAAGGAATTGTTATTGCAAAACGCAACGGTGGCCTTAGAGAAACTTTCACAGTAAGAAGAGTGTCTTATGGTATTGGAGTAGAAAGAATATTCCCATTACATTCACCAAAAATCGATCATATCGATATCATTCGTAAAGGTGATGTAAGAAGAGCAAAACTTTACTATCTTCGTGAACGCAGTGGCAAGAGTGCAAAAATTAAAGATAAAATTGTTAAAACAAACAAAGATTAATTTTTGTTAAGATAAATTGCAGGGCAAAAGTCCTGCTTTTTTTTATGTCGAAAAAGCACTAATTTTGTTGTATTTTGTCTAATATTTTGATTGATAACTTTCAAGGGATATTTTGTGCTAGTCTTTTTTTGAGGAGAATAAATATGAATGCAAATTTAAAATCACTTGCAAAACAAGCAAAAGAAAGACTAAAAACGGCAGGAGAAATATCAAGTGGAAATTCTCAGGCACTTGCAGCAAACACGTCATATACTTTTGTGGCTAACATGAGAGCAATAGAAGATGACCCACTTTTTCCAAAAGTAAAAAGATTGTTGGAAAAATCTGAAGATGAGATTATAATTAACCCAATTAGTCAATTGGTGAGCAAAAAGTATTTAGAAACACTTTCTGCCGAAAGTAAAGAAAAATATATTTTGAAATTGATTAAAAAATATAATACCATTAAGGATTATATAATTAGCAATAATTTAATTAATCAAAACTAAAATTGTTTTGAAAATTAATGCCATTATGTTATAATAAACTTAATATTTATTTAAGGATAGAAAATGGCATTTTCAATACTAGACAATTTAAACGATGAACAAAGAAAACCTGCAAGCGTAACAGAAGGACCTGTTTTGGTAACAGCAGGTGCTGGCAGTGGAAAAACAAGAATGCTTACTCACCATATTGCATACTTAATTGATGAAGTTGGTGTGCCTGCATATAATATTCTTGCAATAACTTTCACTAACAAAGCTGCAGACGAAATGAAATCAAGAATAGAAAGAATGGTAGATTCTAGCTCAGATGCATGGATATGCACCTTTCATGCCATGTGCACAAGAATACTTCGCCGTCATGCAGAAGAAATTGGATACGATAGGAATTTTACTATTTATGGGGATATTGAAAAAGAAAGAGTTATTAAAAGAATTCTTGAAACAAAGAATACAAGTGTTAATGCAGAAACAATTGGTTACCATATATCCAATGCAAAAAACCATCTGTTGGAACCAGACGAGTATGAAGAACACATGGAGCGCTCTTATAAAAGAGACGTTATTATTGATTGCTATAAAGAGTATGAAAAAGAACTTAAAAAATCTAATTCATTAGATTTTGATGATTTGCTTAGCAAAACATATAAACTTTTTAAAGAAAAGCCAGCAGTGCTCGAACTTTATCAACAGAGATTTAAATATATTCATGTTGATGAATTTCAAGATACAAACTATGCTCAATATGAACTTATTAGAGTGCTTTCAAGTAAATATAAAAATGTGTTTGTTGTTGGTGATGAAGACCAATGTATATATTCTTGGCGTGGAGCAGAAAGTGCTAATGTTTTGGCATTTACAAGAGATTTTGCTCCTGTTTCAGTGTTTAAACTTGAACAAAACTATAGATCAACCAAGAAAATTCTTGAAAAAGCAAACCACTTGATAAAAAGAAATTTAAACCGACTTGATAAAAACTTATGGACAGAAAACCCAGAAGGTGCAAGAGTTGAAGAATTTACTTGCTATAATGATATTGAAGAGGCAGAGTATGTTGCAAATGCAATAAATAACCTGGTTACATATAATGGCTATAGTTATAAAGATTTTGCCATACTTATGAGAGTTAACGCACTCAGCCGAATTATTGAAGAGAAATTGCTTACATATAACATACCATACAAGGTATATGGTGGGCATAAATTCTTTGAAAGAAAAGAAATTAAAGATACAATTGCATACTTAAAACTTTTGTCAAACCCAAAAGATGACGAAGCTGCAATAAGAATGATAGGATTCCCTAAAAAAGGTATTGGTGATGCAACATTAGAAAGCATGATTGAACTTGCAAAAGCAAATGATTGCAATTTGATGGACATAATTATGGATAAGTCTAGAACTCAAGGCGTTATGGCAAAAAAAGTTGAACCAATTAGAATTTTGTTTGAAGATCTTTTTGCAAAAAAAGAAATTTATCCACTTTATGAGCTTGTGGCTTATGTTATTGAAAAAGTTGGCATAAAAGAAGCTATTGGCAAAAAAACAGAAGAAGATGAAAATAGACAACTTAACGTTGACTACTTTTTGGAAGGTGTAAAGGAATATTGTGATGATAATACAACTGCAGATTTGGAAGAATATTTGCAGGGAATTACATTAATGAGAGATATTGATAGCATGAATGAAAGTGATGAATTTGCAACAGTTATCACTGTTCATGCTGCAAAAGGGCTAGAATTTAAATGTGTGTTTATTATTGGGCTTAATGATGGACTTTTTCCTCTTGCAAGAGCAATAAACAGCCCTAATGCAAATGAACTTGAAGAAGAAAGAAGACTTATGTATGTTGCCATAACTCGTGCGAAAGAAAGATTATACTTAACAAGGGCGAGAACTCATTATGATTTTAGTAAAAAAACCATTGAATACACTGTTCCATCAAGATTTTTAACAGAGATTGCCGATGAACCAGAAAAATTGAGCGTTAAGGATATTGAACGTGTTGATTATGCAGAAAGAGCTAAGGTTGATTATAGTTTAGCTAGCAAAATCAATGTTGTTAATGTGTCTGGCGAAGTTAAGAAAAAACCAACAATACCTATGAGTATGCTTGAAGGGACTGAAAAACCAAAAATAAATTATGCAGATTATAGACCTGGCACAAAAGTTAATCATCCTCATTTTGGGGTTGGAGTTGTTACCATTGGTGTAACGGATTTTGCTGGTGGTTTTGTTACTGTTAATTTTGAAAGTGTTGGCTCAAAAACTTTGTCACTAAAATATGCAAAATTGGAGATAATAGGTTAATGGAGAAAATTAATCAAGAAAAATTGAAAAACATGCAAGAGCTTTGTGATAAAATCAACGAAGCTAGTGTTGCATATTATGTTTACGATAATCCAATTATGAGTGACAAGCAATGGGATAAATTATATAATGAACTGCTTGCACTTGAAAAAGAAACAGGTGTTGTTTTAAGTGATAGTCCTTCACAAAAAGTTGGTGGCGATGCACTTGATAAATTTGTCAAAGTTAAGCACACTGCAAAACTTTACAGCTTAGACAAAGCACAATCTTTTGAAGAAATTGAAGAATGGCAAAAAAGAAATTTGAATATTCAAGATTATCAAACAAACTACACAGTTGAGTATAAGTTTGATGGTCTTCCTATTGCTGTTTTATATGAAGATGGCAAAATTGTTCAAGCATTGACTCGTGGTAATGGAGAAATTGGCGAAGATGTAACACTTCAGGCCAAAACAATCAGGTCTTTGCCACTAAGCATTGATTACAAGGGCAAAATTGTTGTTCAAGGTGAAGTTATTATGAAACTTAGTGAACTTGAAAAGTTTAATAATAACTCCGAGGAAAAACTAAAAAATGCCAGAAATGCTGCAGCAGGGGCTCTTAGAAATTTGGATCCAAAAATCACAGCAAGCAGGAACCTTGATTTTTTTGCATATAACATAAACTATTCTGAAAATAAAGTTTTTGAAAAACAAGAAGATATTCATTCATTTTTGATTGAGCAAAAATTCTTGGTTGCAGATTTTTATGAAGTTGTTAATTCAATTCAAGAGATTAAATCAATTATTGATAAAATTGACAAAAAGCGTAAAGTTTTGGATTTTTTGATTGATGGACTTGTTATTAAAATTAATAGCAAAGCAGTTCAAGAAGAACTGGGTTTTACTGCAAAATTTCCTAGGGGCATGATTGCTTATAAATTTGATGCCGAAGAAACCAGCACAAAACTACTTGCAATAACTTGGCAAGTTGGCAGAACAGGAAAGCTAACCCCTGTTGCAGAATTAGAACCAACAGACCTTTGTGGTGTTACTGTAAAGCGTGCAACACTCAACAACTTTAATGATATTTTGCGCAAAAAAGTTAAACTTGGTGACGATGTTTTTATAAGACGTAGCAACGAGGTTATTCCTGAAATTTTGGCTGTTGCAAGAACATATGATGACAGCATAGTGATTGAAAAGCCATCTATTTGCCCAGAATGTGGTGCTCCTCTTAGAGAAACAATAGCAAACTTATACTGCACAAACCACATGGGTTGCAGACGACAAATTATTGCAAGACTTACACATTTTGCAAGCAGAAACACAATGAATATTGAAGGCTTAAGCGTTAAAACAATTGAGCTTTTGCATGATAACTTTAATATCACAACTTTTGCAGATATTTATAAAATTACAAAAGATGAGTTGCTTTCTCTTGAAGGTTTTAAAGACAAAAAAGCAGATAATATTTTGGAAGGCATAAGTGCCAGCAAAAATGTTGAGTTTGCAAACTTAATTTATGCACTTGGCATTGATGGTGTTGGAGCAAAAATGGCAAAGATGCTTGCTAGACAGTTTGGAACTCTTGATGCTTTGATGCATGCAGACATTAACACTCTTATTGAAATGGATGATATTGCAGAAATTTCTGCAACAAACATTGTTGAATATTTTGCTGATGAATTTAATGTTAACCAAATTAATGAACTACTTAATATTGGATTAAAGATAAACAATTCAGCAGTTGAAGTAAAAACAAGTGAGTTCTTTGGCAAAAAAGTGGTGTTAACTGGTGGGCTTGAAAACTTTTCTAGGCCAGTTGCAACATCATACTTGGAAAAACTTGGTGCAAATGTTGTGTCTAGTGTTTCAAAAAGCACAGATTATGTTATTGCAGGAACAGATGCAGGAAGCAAACTTACTAAAGCACAAGAACTAAACATTAAAATTTTAAACGAAGAAGAGTTTGTTAAAATTTTAAAAAACCACGCAATTATATAAAATTTTTATTGTAACACTTGATTATTGGGCTGCTTAGTGATATACTATATGCAGTTTAAAGGAGATTATTATGGCTTGGATTGAACCACCTATTGAAGAAATTATAACAAAAGCAGGAAATAGATATGCACTCGTGACAGTTGTTGCAAAAAGAGCAAAAGAACTTGTCATTGAAAAACCAGACTTTTTCCGTGATAATCAAAAAATTAAACCAATTGAACTTGCTTGCCGTGAGTTCTATAAAGGTGTTTACGACGTTAAACACGTTGAAATGTAATTGATTTTATTAGACAATTTTATTGAAGTTAGTATATAATGTATATACTAACTTTTTTTAGTGAGGCAAAATGGCAAAATTTGGCAGAGTTATTATTGATATTGCAAGCAGCATAATTGATAAAGTTTTTGACTACGAACTTGATGAAAACATAGAGGTTGGTAGTCGTGTTTTGGTGCCATTTGGAAATCAAACAAAAGAAGGATACTTGATTGAAATAACAGAAAATACTAGCTTTGATAAATCAAAAATAAAAAAAATTATTAAACCTCTTGAAAATTTTCCGGTTATTAAAAAAGACCAATTTTTGTTAGCCAGTTTTTTAAAGAAAAAATATAATATTGGAATGTGTGACAGCATAAGGCTTTTTTTGCCAAGCGAAATGAGAACCGGCAAAGTTAAGGACTTGTTTGAAAATATTTGCATTATTGATGAAGAAAAAGCAAAGGAATATTTATCAAATTTGAGAAAAAATGCTCACAAACAAATTGGAGCAATCACTTATTTGTTGGAAAAAGGTAGCGCTGTTTCTGCAGAACTTAACAATATGTTTGGGGCAGGAATAAGTAAAATACTTTCAGATAATGAAGTTGTTAAAATTGTTTCAAAACCAATACTTAGAAAACCACTGAAAAATCTTGAAAACATTACAAATAATGTTGTTCTTACGAAAACTCAACAAAACGTTGTTGACATAATTTCTGCTGGGCAAGGAAATTATCTTTTGCATGGTGTTACTGGCAGTGGAAAAACCGAAGTTTATATGGCACTTATGAAAAAAGTTATTCAAGATGGCAAAACCGGAATTATGCTTGTGCCAGAAATATCACTAACACCACAAGTTTTGTCAAACTTTAGGTCACGTTTTGGTGATGATGTTGCAATTATGCATAGTGGGCTTTCTGCAGGAGAAAGATTTGATGAATGGAAAAGAATTCTTCTTGGAAAAGTTAAAATTGTTGTGGGTGCAAGATCGGCAATTTTTGCTCCTATTGAAAACCTTGGAATAATTATTATTGATGAAGAACATGATGGAAGTTACACAAGCGATAGCCACCCAAGATATCACACAATTGAAGTGGCAGAAGAAAGAGCAAAAATATGTGGAGCATCTTTAGTTTTGGGTTCTGCAACTCCAGATTTGGAAGCGTATCATAAAGCAATAACACATGAATATAAGCTTCTTGAAATGAAAGAAAGAGTTAACAAAAAACCTTTGCCACCTCTTACCATTGTTGATATGGGTGAAGAGATAAGACATGGAAACACCGGCATTTTTAGTATTGCTCTTGAAGATGCGCTTAAAAAAACTATAGAAAGTGGCAATCAAGCAATGATATTTATCAACAGGCGTGGATATAGCTCATTTTTGATGTGCAAGGAATGTGGATTTGTTGCTAAATGCCAAAATTGTGATAGTAATCTTGTTTATCACAAATATGAAAATGTGCTTAAATGTCACTTTTGTGCAGCAAGATATAAAGTGTTTACAGAGTGCCCAGAATGTCATAGTAAAAACTTAAAACTTGGAAGTGTTGGAACTCAGCAAGTTGTGAATGAAATTGAATATCTGTTTCCAAATGTAAAAGTTTTGAGAATGGATAATGACACAACAAGTCAAAAAAATGGACACTATAATATACTAAGCAAGTTTAGAAATGGTGAGGCACAAGTTTTGGTTGGAACTCAAATGATAGCAAAAGGTCATGATTTTCCAGCTGTTACTCTTGTTGGAATTATTGATGCAGATCAAAGTTTGTATCAAAGTAGTTACACTGCAACTGAGAGAACTTTTCAGCTTATTACACAGGTTGCAGGAAGAGCTGGGCGCGCTGATTTGCAAGGAAACATTATTTTGCAAACTTATGTGCCAAGACATTATGTCTATAGGCTTGCAAGCATGTATGATTATTTGGCATTTTATAAAAAGGAAGCAAATTTAAGAGAAATAACAAATTTTCCACCTTTTGCAAAAATTATAAGAATTCTTTTTACCAGTGAAGATGAAAGTCTTGCAAAAAATACAACAAAGTTGTATTATGATAAAGTAAAAGAATTGCAAACTAAGTTTGATAATCAGTTTATTTATATTGGTGCATCAAAGTCACCAGTTGGCAGAATTCAAAATAAATATAGATATCAAATTATGGTTAGATTAAGGCTTGAAAAGGCTGATGAGATTATTTCACAATTGTATAATTTGGCAGATGAATTAAAAAATCAAAAAATATCTTGTTTTGTTGAAATTAATCCTCAAAGTTTAAGTTAAAGGAGTATTGTTTTGGAAAGAAAAATTATTCTTGAAGGTGACCCAGTTCTTAGAAAAATTAGTAAACAAGTGGTTACTTTTGATGATAGGTTGCATCAACTTATTGATGATATGATAGACACCATGTATAAGGCAGATGGCGCAGGGCTTTCTGCTGTTCAAGTTGGTGTGCTTAAACGTGTTTTTGTTATTGATGCAGGAAATGGAATTAAAGAATTTGTTAACCCAATAATCAACAAGTGTGCAGGCGTAAATAAGATTAAACAAGAAGGTTGTTTGTCAGTTCCAGATAAATATGGCTATGTTGAACGTCCTGAGCACGTTTGGGTTACTTACCAAGACAGATTTGGAGCTTCGCACGAAGATAAATTATCAGGGTATGAAGCAAAAGCTTTTTGTCATGAAAATGATCATTTGGATGGAATACTTTTTATTGACAAAGCAACACGAATTAAAAAGTATAAGTAGGAGCATATATGAAAGTAGTATTTCTTGGGACACCTGAGTTTGCAATAAAATCTTTGGAAAAATTGCATTTTAATAGTAAGCATAAAGTTGTTGCTGTTGTAACTCAGCCAGATAAACCAAATGGAAGAGGCAAAAAAATTGAGCCATCTCCAGTTAAAGAATTTGCATTAAAACATGAAATTCCTTTATATCAATTTAATAAAATTTCTAGAGATGGAATTGAAACTCTTAAAAAACTAAAAGCAGACATTTTTGTTACTGTTGCGTATGGCCAAATATTGTCTGAACAAGTGATTAGTATTCCAAAATATGGTGTTGTTAATGTTCATGCATCGCTACTTCCAAAATATAGGGGAGCATCACCAATTCAATCAGCTGTTATTAATGGAGAAAAGCAAACCGGCATAACAATTATGCAAACAGATATTGGACTTGATACGGGGGATATTTTGAAACAGGCAAAAGTTGATATTGGAGAATATGAAACTGCAGGGGAACTTTCTTATAGGCTATCAGCTCTTGGTGCAGAAATGCTTAATTCAACTTTGGATGAAATAGAAAATGGAATTGTTTATCCAATTAAACAAATTCAGACAGATGCATCTTTTACAAGAAAGATAGAAAAAACTGATTGTTATATTAATTGGAATAAAACAGCAAAACAAATTAAAAACTTGATTTATGGAGTTAATCCAGAACCAATTGCTAGCACAGTAATCAATGGAGAAATTTTAAAAGTTTACACAGCAAAAATTTCAAATATTGTTGCTGATGCAAATAAAGAAAATGGGGAAATTCTTCCTGAAAGCAGCGCAAAAGCTGGAGTTTTTGTTAAAACAGGAAATGGTGTGCTTGAACTTCTTGATGTGCAACTTCCTGGTAAGAAAATATTGGAAGCAAAACAATTGATTTCTGGAAGAAAAATAAAAGTGGGAGATGTGTTTGAGTATTTGCTTACACAAAATATTTAATGAAAGAAATTTTGCAAGATTATAGTTTAGATGAACTTAAAGAAAAATTAACAAACATTGGCATCAAAATGCCAAGGCTTCGTGCTGAGCAACTTTATAAGTGGGCTCATGAATATGCAAAATTTGACGAGATGACAAATCTTTCACTTGAAGATAGAAAAGTTTTAAGTGAACATTTTGAAGATGAGCCTGTTAAAATTGAAAAAGAATTTATAAGCACAGATGGCACAAAAAAATATTTATTTAAACTTCTTGATGGCAACCTTATTGAAGGTGTTTTGATGAAATATAAATATGGCAATACAATTTGTGTCTCAACTCAAGTTGGTTGCAGAATGGGTTGTTTGTTTTGTGCGACAGGTCTTGACGGAATGATTAGAAATTTGTCTGCTGGAGAAATTTTGGGGCAAGTTCTTGCTGTAAATAAAATTAACGGTGGAACTGTGGCAAATAGACAAATTACAAATATTGTTTTAATGGGCTGTGGAGAGCCTCTTGATAATTTTGATAATGTTGTTAAATTTATTAAACTTGTAAGTTCTTCTAAAGGGGGTATTAATATTTCTCAAAGGAACATTTCACTTTCAACTTGTGGAATTGCTCCAAAAATTAGGGAACTTGCAGATTTAGATCTTGGAATAACCCTAACAATAAGTTTGCATGCAACAACAGACGAATTTCGTAAACAAATTATGAAGATTGCAAACGCATACAGCCTCGCTGATTTGTTTGAAGCAATAAATTATTATTTTAAAAAGACTAAACGAAGAATTATGTTCGAGTATATTCTTCTTGATAAAAACACGACAGTTCATGATGCAAGAAGAATTAAATCGCTATGCAAAGGGCTTTCTTATCACTTTAACTTAATTCCTATCAATCAAACACCAAACACAAAAGTAAGACCAGAATTAAAGCCTGCAAGCAAAACAAAAACAGCCGAGTTTTGGCAATATCTTAAAGATAATAATGTTTCGGCAACCACAAGAAGAACTCTTGGAGAAGATATCTCAGGAGCTTGTGGACAACTTAGAAGAAGCAAAATGGAGGGAAAATAATTATGCCATTATTCACAAGAGTATCACCATCAATAATTGCTGTTGATTATAATAACGAGGAAGTTGTTAAGTCGGCGCTTGAAAATATTGAAGATGCAGGAGCAAATTTTGTCCATATTGATGTTATGGATGGCAAATTTGTTTCAAACAAAACATTTGATCACAAGTTTGTTGATTTTGTAAAAAATCATACAACACTTATGCTAGATGTTCATTTGATGATTGAAAATCCTGAAAAGCACGTTGATGATTATATTTCTGCCGGTGCAGATATAATTACTTTTCATTATGAAGCAACAGACAATCCTGAAAGTTTGTTAAAACACATAAAAAGTAAAAATGTGTTAGCAGGTCTTGCAATCAACCCAGAAACACCGGCATATAAAATTAAAGATTTGCTTAAAAAGAATCTTATTGATGTTGTGCTTGTTATGGGTGTTAATCCTGGAGCATGTGGACAATCATTTATTCCAGGCTCTGCTGAAAAAGTTGCAGAAGTTAGAGAACTTGATAAAAGTGTTTACATTGAAATTGATGGTGGTGTTAACGTTAAAAACAGCAAGATCCTTCGCAAACTTGGTGCAAACATTCTTGTTAGTGGCTCTTGCATATTCTCAAGCAAAAACATCAAAAAAACAATCCGTGCACTTAAAGGCAGAGCTTGGATTGTTAGTATGAATTCACTATAATAACAAAATTATCAAATATTTCATAAAATATAAACTAGGAGGGCATAGTGATGACCATAGTTTGTATTAAAGCACCTAAATTTATAAGTGCAATTTTGAAATTATTTATAAGAAAAAAGAAATAAAAAAACTTGCCACTTTGGCAAGTTTAATTTTTTTATAAAAGAAAAGGGGGAATTACTTATCTGCCTTAGAACCTTTCATACACTTTGTGCATACATAGGCTTTTTTTGTTTTTCCATCAACTTCAATAGTAACTTTTTGCACATTTGGAGCATATGAAGTTCTAGTTTTAATCTCAGAATGGCTAACAAGGTTTCCACTCATTCTGCCTTTTCCACAAATACTGCAAACTTTGCTCATAATATCCCTCCCTTGTAATTTCTAACGCAAGAATAATAACATAAAATAAAATAATTTGCAAGTGTTAATGCTAATATTTTTTATAATAAGTGCTAAAATTGCTATATTTATAAGAAAAAACTTGCAAAATTGATAGAAATGTAGTAATATACTATTGATTGTGCATCGTAAAATGTATAATTAATTTATTTAAGTAGGAAAATTATGTCGGTTAATACGGTAAATTCTTATGGAAAAATTTCTGTCACAGATAGTGCCATTGCAGAAGTAGTTGCTCACACTGCACTTGATTGCTATGGTGTTGTGGATCTTGTGTCAAGAAAGTTTAAAGACGCCATTAAAGAGATGTTTTCAAAAACAAGCAGTAAACGTGGTATTAAAATTTTAACAATCGGAGATAGGATTCATATTGATATGCAAATTATCTTAAAGTATGGCGTATCAATCAATGCAGTTGCAGAATCTGTTAGAAGATCTGTTAAGTATAATGTTGAACAGTTTACTGGGATGATTGTTGATTCTGTTAACATTAATGTCGTTGGAGTAAGAGTTTAAGTATTAATTTTTTTTATATAGTTATATAATTTAGCAATAAATATTATTGCATTAGGAGAATTTATTTTACAATGGGAAAATCAATAACTGGCGCCCAATTAAGAAAAATGGTTATATCGGGTGCAAATTATTTAGAGGAAAATAAAGAATACGTTGATAGCTTGAACGTTTTCCCTGTACCAGATGGTGACACAGGAACAAACATGAGCATGACAATGCGATCAGCAGTTCGTGAACTTAATATGGTTACAAATAACGATATGGAATCCCTTGCAGATGCAATTAGTAAAGGCGCACTTAAAGGTGCAAGAGGTAACTCAGGTGTTATTCTTTCACAAATATTAAAAGGTTTCACATCTTCTATAACAGCTTTAAAAACAATTGATGTTAAAGCATTTTCAAAAGCACTTCAAGCTGGTGCAGATATGGCTTATAGAGCCGTTACTGTTCCAAAAGAAGGAACAATTCTCACTGTTATTCGTGTTATGGCTGAAGAATCTGCTAAAATTGCAAAGAAAGAAACTGATGTTGCAGAATTTTTAAAACAAGTTCTTGAAGTTGGTGAAGAAACATTGAAAATGACACCAGAGCTTCTTCCTGTTTTGAAAAAAGCAGGTGTTGTTGACTCTGGTGGAAGAGGATTACTTTTTGTAATTGGTGGATTTTTGAAGATTCTTCTTGGTGATGAAAGTCAAGTTATTCTTGAAGTTGAAAGTGATAAGCTTGATGGCAATCATGAAGAATTTGAAGATGTTAAAGTTAACTACAATGACCTAGCTGATATTGAATTTGCATATTGTACAGAATTCTTTGTTATTAACATAAACAAGAAAACTACCGAAGCAGATATTGATAAACTTCGTGAAAAGCTTATGAGTATTGGTAATAGTGTTATCTGTATTGGTGACTTGAATCTTATTAAAGTTCACGTTCACACAAACGAACCAGGTGTTGCACTTACAAATGCCCTTAAACTTGGTGAACTTAATGGTGTTAAAGTTGAAAACATGCTTGAACAAAACAGAGCATTAAAGGTTAAAAATGAACCTGAACAACTTAAAAACATTGGTGTTGTTGCAATTTGCGCAGGTGAAGGTTTATCTCAATTATTCAAAGATTGTAACGTTGACCATGTTATTGAAGGTGGTCAAACAATGAACTCTAGTGCTGAAGATATTGCAAAAGCAGCTGATAGCGTTCCTGCAGAAAACGTATTTGTCCTTCCAAACAACAAAAACATTGTTATGGCAGCACAACTTGCAAACGACCTATCTAAGAGAAATATTATTGTTATTCCAACATCAAGCGTTCCACAAGGTATTAATGCAGCTCTTGCAATTGACCCAGAAGCTAGTGTTGAAGAAAACAAAGAAAATATTAATGCAATGATTAACGATGTTGTTACTGGTTCTGTAACATACGCAGTAAGAAATACCAATATTGATGGCTTTAAACTTAAAGAAGGCGATATTATTGGTCTTGATGAAAAGAGAATTGTTGCAAAAGGTGGCGATGTTAATGCTGTTGCCAAGGATACAGTTGAAAAAATGATGAAAGATTCAGCTTCTTCAATTTCTCTATATTATGGTCAAGATGTTCAAGCTATTGAAGCAGAGCAACTATCTGATGAACTTTCTAAACAATATCCAAATATGGAAGTTAGTGTTCAATATGGTGGTCAACCATTGTATTACTACTTAATTAGTGTTGAATAGAAATAAAAAGACTTGAAATTTTCAAGTCTTTTTTTATTGTTTATTTATTAATTATTTGATTAAACAATATAAATTTTGGTATTATGTATGTATGGAATTATATGACATTAAAGGAATTGGCAAGGCAAGAATAAAATCTTTAAACGATGCTGGTATTTTTAGCACTTTAGATTTTTTATGTTTTTATCCAAAGAAGTATTACGATTTTTCTAAAACATCATATTTTGATAATGATGACTTTTATAAAATAATTTTATGCAAAGTTATTGATGAGCCAAAGGTTGTAAGATTTAAGGCTTTAAATTATACTCAAGCAAAAGTTATTGATGAACAAGGGAATATTTTCAATGCAATATGGTATAATCAGCCATACATAAAATCAACACTTCGTAATGAGTGCGAGTATTATTTGTATGGCAAAAATAGTCCAAAAAAGAAAAATACTTTTGTTGTTTCACTAACAAAAGAAAAGGGGAAAATTGAAGGGAATATTCTTCCTATATATAAGAAAATTGGCAACTTTGGAAGTGCTAGTATTCAAAATATCATCAATGCAATTTTAGATAATTTTACAGAAAAAAGCCTAATTTCTGCTGAAATTGAGCAGAATTTTAATCTTTTATCATATAAAAATGCGTTTTTTCAAATACATAGTCCTAAAGCAGAAGATGAAATTTTGGAAGCGAAAAGGAGACTTGATGTTGAGAAATTGTTACCACTTGCTGTAAAAAATTTAAACCAAAAAATATATGGTGATGATGAGAGAATTAATAAATACAATAACCTTGAAAACTTATATGAAGAGTTTAAAAAAATAATTCCTTTTAATTTAACTGATGATCAAAACAAGGTTATTAGTGATGTTATGCATGATTTAAAAAATTCTAAAAATATGAACAGGCTTCTCCAAGGTGAAGTTGGTAGTGGCAAAACTATGGTTGCTTTTTTCTGCTTATATTGTGCAATTAAAAATAATTATCAATCAGCAATAATTGCTCCAACAGAAATTCTTGCTAAACAGCATTATGAAAACTTAAAAAAAGTATTTTCAAATATGGGATTTAAAATTGCATGTTTAGTTGGAAGTTTGACAGCTAGTGAAAAGAGAGAAATTTATAGACAAATTAAACTTGGAATGATTGATGTTGTCGTTGGCACTCATGCTGTTATAAGCAAAGATGTTGAGTTTAAAAATCTCAGCCTATGTGTTATTGATGAGCAACACAGATTTGGTGTAAGTCAAAGGGCTAAACTATCATCAAAAGGTGCAAGCGTTGACACTCTTGTAATGAGTGCAACACCAATTCCAAGGAGTATGGCACTTGCGATGTATGGAGATTTGAGCTTATCAGTCATCACAAAATGTCCGTTTGCTAAAGACATACAAACCAACATTGTAAGTAAAAATAAACAGCTTGATATGTGGAAATACTTGCTAGATTGTGCAGATAAGGGCAGTAAAATATTTGTTGTGTGTTCTAAAATTGATGATGACGATGATGATTCATTATCAACAAAAAATGTTCATGAAAAATTAAGTGGTCTTTTTGGTAAGAATAAAGTTGGTTTGGTGCATGGCAAATTGTCAAAATCTAAAATAGAAGAGACTATGAATGAGTTTAAAAATGGCAACATTAATGTGCTTGTTTCAACAACTGTTGTTGAAGTTGGTATTGATATTCCAGAAGCAGATATAATGGTTATTATGTCTCCTGAAAAATTTGGACTTGCCACACTTCATCAACTTCGAGGCAGAGTTGGAAGAAATGGTAAAAAGAGTTATTGTTTTTGTTTATCAAATGGATTGAGTGAAAAATCAATTGAAAGATTAAACTTTTTTGCATCACATAGTAATGGTTTTGATATTGCTGAATATGATTATAAAAATCGTGGAGCAGGTGACATTTATGGAACTTCTCAACATGGTTTTTCAGCTGACTTTTCTATTAATTTTGCAAACTATGATTTGGCTCTTGATATTGCAAAAAGCAAATATCTAACCGATGATGATAAGCAGATAATATTAAAAATTGCAGATAAAAATTATGCAAAGCTTTGTGAAGATATTGTTTTAAATTAATAAAAATACACCAAA
>CAMOCH010000001.1 GCA_946610655.1 uncultured Clostridia bacterium | reverse complement strand
TTGGGAAAGTCGAGAGGTATTTAACCATATTGCTCCAATTATTGAAATGCGTCTTGCAAAACTTGCAAAAGTTAGACCAACGGCATCAGTAAGACCAAGTGGCACAGAACAAAGTGATTTGTATTGCGCCAAGCTTTCAAAAAGCATATTAAATGGAGTGTTTAATAAAACAGGACTTTCAAGACTTATAAGCAAAGCAACAGTGTGGAGTGAGATTACTGGAACAAGTTTTTATAAAGTTTCTTGGAATAGTGATATTGGCGACACTATTGCTGTTGCAGACAATGCGACTATAAAAGCCGGAGATGTTGACATTTCTGTTTGTTCGCCATATGAAATATTCCCAGATAATAATGCTGTTTCAAGTGTTGAGGAATGCTCATCTATTATTCATGCAAAAGCGTATCCTGCAAAATATGTAAATGAAGTTTATGGTGTTAATGAAAATGGCACTGATATTGATAGCTTGGCGCTAGATGAAATGGCGTATTATTCTGGGATTGCAGGAAGAAGTAACGTTACAAAGCTTGCACACATTAAAAAACATGACCATGTTTTGGTGCTTGAAAGATATGAGAAACCAACAATAAAAAGCCCAAAAGGAAGACTTACTATTGTTGTTGGCAGGTCGCTTGTTTATGATGGAGATCTTCCGTATTCTGTAATCAGTGAAGGTAAAAGAGGTTATCCATTTGTAAGACAAGTGTCAAGCACTCAAATTGGAAGTTTTTGGGGAACAAGTGTAATAGAAAGACTTATTCCTGTTCAAAGAACATACAATGCAATCAAAAACAGAAAACATGAATTTATTGCAAGGCTTTCTGCTGGTGTTCTTGCTGTGGAAGATGGATCTGTTGATATTGATAATCTTGAAGATGAAGGCTTGGCTCCTGGTAAAATCTTGGTTTATAGAGCAGGCAGTGAAAAACCGCAGTTTATGGATGCAGGCAGCGTTCCAAAAGAAATTTCTGATGAAGAAAATAAACTTCTTGCAGAGTTTAACATTCTTGGTGGTGTTAGTGAAATTATGAGAGATAGCACTTTGCCGTCATCTGTTTCTAGTGGCTCAGCAATAACTCTTTTGATTGAACAAGATGAAACAAGGCTTTCTGTTGTTGCCGAGCATATAAGAAATTCTGTTAAGGAAATTGCAACGATGGTAATAAGACTATACAAGCAATTTGCTGTAACAAAAAGACTTTCTCAAATCTCAGACGAAAATGGAGAAATTGAAGTTTATTATTGGACAGGTGCAAATCTTGAAAATGATGACATTGTGCTTGATACAGAAAACGAACTTACAGAAAGTGCAACAAGAAGGAAGAGTGTACTTCTTGAATTATATGATAAAGGCTTGCTTTCAGATGAAAATGGCAAAATTTCAAACAGAACTAGGGTTAAAATTCTTGATAGCTTGGGCTTTGGTTCGTGGGAAAATTCTCAAGATATTTCAATTATGCACACAAAAAAAGCAATAAAGGAAAATCTAAACATTGAAAAAGTGACAGAGCCTTTAGAGGTTGATGATCATAAAATTCACATTGAAGAGCACACTAGGTTTTTGGTGTCTGATGAACATGAAAAATTTTCTCAAGAACATAATGAAAAAATTCTTGAACATATTAAAAAACATAAAAAAATGATGGAAGAAAAATAGGAGAAAAGTATGGAAGAAAAATTTATAGAACAACCAGAGACAAATTTGGGTGGTGCACAACTTGAAAATGAATCTGGCTCTATTGCTGGGAAGTTTAAAGATGCAACAAGTTTGCTTAATGCCTACAACAATTTGCAGGCAGAATTTACAAGAAAAAGTCAAGAGCTTGCAAACCTTAAAAAGACTTATGCAGAGGAATCAGTCAATAAATCCGAGACCTTAACAAATGAAAATTTTGAGAAAACAAGTGAAAATGATTCTTGCAAAAAAGTTGAAAAAAATGGCGATTTTGATACTGTTTTATCACAAAAATTGCTTAATTTTGCAGAAAATAATCCAAACTCTTTATCTCACATTAATGAAATAAAAGATGAATTGTTGAAAAATAAAGAGCTTGTTTATATGCAAAATGGAATAGATATTGCAAGCAGACTTTCTATGGAAAAACAAAAAAGCACTCCTGCAGAAATAGTAAACAACCCACAGTTTGTTGATGATTATATTCTTAATAACAAAGATATTACAGAAAAGATTATTGACAAATATATTAAATCACTTGCATCAACAAGCAGTCCAAAAGTTATTGGTGGAGATAGTGGATATGTTCCAATAAGTGAAAACCAAAACAAACCAAAAACGCTTAGTGATGCAAACAAGATTTTTGCAAAAATGCTAGAAAAATAACGGAGATAATTATGGTAACATTACAAACTGCAAACAATGCATTGAAAGAAGTGTATTTAGGCGTTGTGTCAAATCAACTCAACACTGGAATCAATCCACTTCTTGCAAAAATTAACCAAACTACAGCTGATGTTTGGGGTAAGGAAATCATTAAGGTTGCACCATATGGCCTTAATGGTGGAATTGGAGCAGGAACAGAAGATGGAACTCTTCCTGTAGCTGGTGGAAATAACTATGCTCAATTTAAACTATCACTTAAAAACCTTTATGGGAAAATTGAAATTTCTGATAAAGCTATTCGTGCATCAGAAAATAGTGCTGGTGCATTTGTAAACCTTCTTAATAGTGAAATGGAAGGACTTATTAAAGCAAGTGCTTTCAACTTTGGAAGAATGCTTTATGGTGATGGAACTGGTAAACTTGCAACAGCTTCTGCAAATACCACAAGTGCAATCACTGTTGATACTGTTAAAAATCTTATGGAAGGCATGATTGTTGATGCAGTTGATGCTTCAACTGGTGCTGCTGTTAGTGGTGCAACAGGCATGAGAATTGTTTCTATTGATAGAACAAATAAAGCAGTTGTTGTTGATAAAACATTAACAGCAAGCGCTCTTGCTTCAAAAATTTTAGTTGTTCAAGGAAGTTATGGTAATGAACTTACTGGTCTTGATGCAATATTCAAAACCACAGGAACACTTTATGGCTTAAGTAAATCAACATATGGTTGGATGACACCATATATTAAAGATATTACAAACAATAACACTACAACTCAAATCACAGATATTATCATTCAAACAGCTATTGATAATTTGGAAGAAAATGCAGATAGCAAAGTTGACTTTATTGTTTGTTCTGCAGGTGTTAAGAGAAATTATCAATACTATCTTGCAAACTATCGTTCAAACATTGATGTTATGGAACTTGAAGGTGGTTACAAAGCAATATCATATAATGGTATTCCTGTTGTTTCAGATAGATTTGCTCCAGAAAACACAATGTATCTTTTAAACACAAAAGAATTTAATCTTCATCAATTATGCGATTGGAAATGGCTTGAAAATGAAGATGGCAGAGTAATTAAACAAAATGCAAACTATCCAACATATAGCGCAACACTTGTTAAATATGCAGACATAATTTGTAATAAACCAAGTGGTCAAGCAAAGATTACTGGTATTATGGAATCATAGTGATATTTGTTTAGCTGGCACAGTTTGCCAGCTAATATTTTTTGGAGAAATATATGGAAAAAATTGAATATAAAGATATGTTTGGAATTTATCTAAGGATAAAAGAAATAAGCAAAACATATCAACTTTTTTTAAACAGAAAAACAAACAAAATAGAGTTGTTTGATTCTTCTAATGATCAAATTTGCTTAACTTTTGACTTTCCAATTTTGCCTAATGTGATTGATAAAATTAAACAAACAAGACGCGAAAATGCAATAAAACTATTTAGGCAAATTGAAGAGAAAAATCGCAAAATTGAAGAAGAAAACATTAAAAATACCATATATTATACAAAAAATTGCGAAAAAATGTTATAGGAGAAATATTATGTTATTTAAATTAATTAAAGATGTTGCTCTTATTTTAGATGATAAACAAACAATTTCTGAGCTTAATAAATACTTAAATGAAGAAGAATATGATGCTTCAAAATTTGAATTAATTATTATGCTTACAAATTTTGTTATTAAAGATATTGCTTCAAACTTTTATTGTTATAGAAGCACTGAATATGTTGAAACAAATGAAAACGGAGAAATCTCTTTTGCAGATTTAAATTATTCAGTTGTTAAAATTAATGAGATAAAAAATTCTCGCAATTCAAAAGTTAAATATAATACTGATGGCACAAAAATTTATGGTCTTGACTCAAGTAGTGTATATACAATTTCATACATTTATTATCCAAACGATATCAACAGTTTAAGTGATACGTTGGTTTTGCCACTTGGTGTTAACGAAAACGCTATAAGCTGTGGTGTTGTTTATGAATATTATTTGACTAAGTTGCAATATGCAGAGGCTCGAATTTGGGAGGAAAAATACAAAGAGGGATTAAGAAATCTGTATAAACCTTCAAAAAATTTATTTTGTAGGGGGCTATGATGAAACAGATAAATAAAAATTTCGCTTTTGACAAAGATATGGGCTTGTGCTCAGATGTGTTATCTTTTCCAAACAAAGGTATCGCAGACAAGTTTTATAACGTTTCTGCCAAGGATAAAATTGAATCACAATTTTCAATAGAAGACTTGACTACAGTGATTGATAAAAATAATGCCAGCACACTGAGAACGGCGCTTGGTAATATTGCTGAAATTGTGGATGTGTTTGGGTTCTCCACATATAGTAGTGGAACGCTTGTTGAATATGTGATTTTTGCAACAGCTGACTACAAAGTGTATTATTATAACCTACATGATATAAATAGAACTTTAAAAAATTTAAATAGTATCAATCTAACAAGCCGGCCAACTTTTGAAACGTTTATAAATGATGGTGTAAATAATTTACTTATTTCATCTAAAACTGATGAAATGTGGGTTTGGAACGGAATTGATAATCCATATGAAGTTTTGGATGCTCCCAAAATTTTATCTCTTGCTGTTGGTCTTGATAGGGTGTTTGTTATAACACTTGATAATTTATACTCGGTTTATTATTCAGACACGTTCGATCCAACAGAATGGACGATGAGTAGTGATGAAGAAAAATATATAAGTTTTAGTGATAACATGGGCAAGGTTTTAAAAGTTGTATCACTAGATAATTATATTTTTGTTATCAGAGAATTTGGTATAGTTAAAATTGCATCCACGAATAATGGAAATTCTTTTAAAATGTCAAAAATGTATTTTTCGAGTGGTAAGATTTTTGAAAATACAATATGTTCGAATGGTGATTTTATTATGTTTGCATCTAGTTCTGGTATATTTAAATTTGATGGTATAAATTGTAAAAGAATCTATGACGAAATTTATAAAAACTTTGATATAAATGATGATAGTGTGGCCAATAGTTTTGATGGTCAATACTTTTTGTTGGTGAGTCATGAAAATCAAAAATTCATATTAATTATCGACATCTATAAAGATATAATTAATGAGATTTTTTGTGACCCAAATATTCAAGGAATCTTCTCGTTGATTTTAAATAAAAGATATTTTGGTGTATTAACAACAAATCAAAATTCTGCAAATTTACCATATATTTTATCAAAAAACGATATAAATTTGGCAAATTGTCGCAATTTTTTGTATAGAACAATAAAATTGAAGTTAGAACCTAATGCCAAAATTAAAACTCTTCGAAGAATAAATTTGTTGTCTAAAACAGATGTAAAACTTAAAGTTATAACAGACCTTGGGACATATGAATTTGATATTGATGGAAGTGATTATTATATAAACAAAAAGCTTTCAATTTTGTTTAATGATTTATGCTTGGAGTTTAGTGGAAACGATGGTGCTGATATATCAAATTTGTCAATTGATTATTCATATATTGGGGGTGAATAATGGACTATGCAAAATACACATATTTAAAATTTGCAGAACTTGAAGATGACATTGCAAATGACAATTCTATCAATTCCATAGAATTTGAACACTCAGCCATTAATACAGATGTAACAGAAAGTAGGAAATTTGATGCTGGCACAATGTTTATATATGGTAAAGTGAATTTTCAAAATAAAATTTTACTATCAGTGCTTTCAAAAACCCAAGCCAAAATTGAGCTATTGGTTGATGATATTGTTATTGCATCAGAGATAAGAACTTTGGAAGTTGGTCAAACTGCAATACTATTATTGAAATCTTTTAATACTAATCATAATGGAACGATTAACATTTCTGTGAAAATTACTGTGTTAGATGAGGGCAAAACTGTAAAAGTTTTGTCAAATATGCTTTCTGCGTGGGGTTATATTAAAGAAGATTACGCAGTTAATGAATGTAGTATGCAAGTGCTCCCAATTGGTCAAAACTTAATTATTAGTTATGTTCAAGATGGTGAGATATATTGTTTGACAACGGCTGCTATAAAAAATGAATTTGTTAAAGATGACTTTACTTATGTTGCTAATGGAATTTCTCATTGTTTTGCTGAACATAAAACAAGTGGTGAAATATATTTTTTTAGAGTAGATTACAATGGGAATTTGTTCTGTAGTAAATTTGCTCCAACATTAAATGAACAATTGATTGATACAAATGTTTCTTGTGTATATGCAAAAAAATGTGCAAGCTCTTATGCTGAAGATATTTTGATTTGTTATATAAAAAATAACATTCCAAAATATTGCACAATGACGGGAAATAGTATTGCTTCTTCTGGAACTTTAGATGCACCAAAAGACAAGTATAAAAGTGTTTATATTGCAGAGAGTTATGTTGATAGAATGTTCGTTGTTTGCACAACAAAGAAAGATAAAAATTATATTTTATTTACGCAAAAAGACACAAATTTATCTGCATTTTCTATATCAATTAATGCAAATATTGCGTTTTTTACGCAAAAATACTTGTATATTAATAATAAAAGTGACTTTTTTGAGCAAATTAATGCAGATATAAGTTTTAATTTGAGTAAATATTTAAACTCTTATCAAGATTTGCTTGCAAATAGATTATGTGAAACAGTACACTCAAATTTTGCTTTTTTAAGTAGCACATACACTATAGACCTTAATCCAGAGATTAATTATTATATGTCTTATGTTCAAGCAGTTCAATATACATACAACCCACACAGAATTACATTTACAGGTGATTGTGCAGATTGGACTTTTGCATCATTTGATGTTAATGGTGATGGTCATCTTATTGATAATGGCAATTTGCTTTCTAAGTGGCCATTTAATAAAATCAAACCATGTTTGATTAAAAATGGAGAAGTTGTTTGCTATTTGAATCCAAACAACTATGCACTTAAAGAAGATGGAACAGCTGCTGATATAACCAGTGGTGAATATGATGTTATGATTCAATTTCCAAAAATGTATGTTAAATTTGAGGAAGATTGGGATGGCGTTACTGCATATTACAACACAAGAAGGGCTAATGTTTCAATAAGCGTTTCTAACAAACCAAAGGCAGGATATTCGTGTTTATCTCATACAAAAAATGGTGTTGAGTATGATTATGTTTATGTTAGTGCATATAAAACAAATATAGATAATGGTGTGGCATATTGTTGCTCTGGCAAAAGACCACTTAGTGATGTGAATCACAAAGATTTTGTTACAAATTTTGCTAATTACAAATCTAGTTGTTACACAACGTTTAGCTATCATTTTTTAACATATTTGAGAATTTTAAATATGCTGCTTATTGGTGAGCAATATGGTGCAAATATGTTTGGATATGGTTGGCTTTCAAATCAAGCACCAACAGCTAATCAACTGCCACTAACTGGAACAATGGACACAAGTGGAATGTATAATTGTATAAAAGCTCCAAATGATACATCAAACCAATATGCAGCACCAGCAAATGCTGCATATCATAATAAGATTTTTGGACTTGAAGACCTTTTTGGAAGTGCAAAAACATATATGGATGGAATACTCTTTACAGCAGACAAAAAGTATTTGGTCATTGACCCAACAAATGCAAACAGCTATGTGAATTTTGATGGCACAGGTTATAACCAATATGGCTTTAACTTTTCAGGGAACTACTTAAATGGTTGGGTAACTTTGTATAGTGTAAATAATAGCTATGGAATATTGCCCGTAAACTATGTTGCAACTCACGCAACAGGAAGAACATACTATGGTGTTAAAACAAAAGTGTATAAACCAGATAGATATACAAGCAGTGATGGAACAGGTTCATTTAGTAATATGATTTTTACAATTGGTGGCAGTTATACAACTTATTGTGGACTTGAAATGTGGGCTGACTTGGATTATTCGCTAACAGATAACAAACACAACGAAAGACTAATGTGTTTTCCAGAATCAAAAAGAAGCAATTAGGAGGAAATAAATGAATATAAAATTACATAATAAATTTGAAATATCACAAGGTGATGAAACATATGTAGCATATAACACGCTAACACATAATATTTTGGATTCTATAAAAACTTTCGAAAATTACACAGCTTATTTTGTTTTTGGTAATGGCACAACTAGCGTTAGTTATAGCAGCGACAAAATGTCAAATTATGTTGCTTCGTTTGCGAGCACTCTCGAAGAAATTCAATGTAATCCACTTGGAGGAGATTTGTTTGTTAAAAGAACAGTAACTTTAAATGAGAACGAACAGGTTGGGTTGACTTTTTGTGAAATAGGAATGTCGTCAAGCAGTGCGTTAAATCCGGATATATGCAACCATGTGCAAATTAAAAACAATAATAATGAAGTTATTAATGTTGTTAAAAAAAGTGGACAAATAATGTTTATAAGACTAACCGTATATTTGGAAATTGAAAGTGGAGCAAGTTATTTGTGTGGTGGAAACAATAATCTTATTAAAGCACTTCTTGGAGAGTATAATTCATCAACATTCACTGCAAAAAGAGGATATGTTTTGGCAGATAACTCTGCAGGAATATATCGAAATGTTCCAAGGATAAATAATCAGTATAATTGCACTGTTTCATCAAGTATTCAAAATGATACACTCACAATTAATATTGGTGCAGATATAGAAAGTGGTGAAACAAAAGAAGTTGTCTATTTGCTTGGTGGCAGTCCAGTTTTAAGATATTCTTTAGCATCGCTTGCAACCGAGGAGACTGAAACTGAAACAATAACTTCTGAAATTAATTATATTTTGCCGATTGATGATAATGTTAAACAAATAACATCTGTAACAGACTCAAACAGCCAAGCAGTCACCAGCTATGTTCAAAAAACTTTTGCAAAAAGTTTTGGAGATTATGTTGCTGGTGCGTTTATAAACACAATATCAGCAAATGATGCCAGATGGGTTAGTGAAGATGGAGACAAAATTGCGTTTTTGTCTGGTGGAAGTTTGCATTTTTATAAAAACCAATCATATATGATTAACAAACTTTCGGCAAATGTGCCTGCAAACAATGTAAAAAATATTATTATGTTTGAAGACAATGTGTTTGTTATATACACATCAATTCCTCATGTGAGAATGTATAAAATTGAAAACAATGAACTTATTGAAAAAACTGTAGATTTTTCAGTTTATGAAACATTTGATACTTCTTATGCTTGGCAAGATGAAAAAATTATAAAACTTAACAATGGAACATTTTTGTTTGGAGTAGTGCTGGGTCAAGCATCAAGAAATCCAGCGCTTATTTATGCAACATACAGTAGTGATACATTAACGGTAACAAGTGCGTCTTATGGACAATGTGATTACATTGTTTCAATGTTTGCATTGTATCAAAGCAGTTTCTTTGGCTCAATGATTGGGTTCATTACAAATAACTATAATGGTACAGATGATAACTACAGAATTGAAGAGTATTACCAAGACGGTACAAACAATATTACACATGAGTTTCAATCATATTATATGGTGAATGATTCAATATCTTTAAAAGGTCAAAGTAGAGCTGCTGTTATAAAGAAAAGTCAATCACCATACATATGGCTATATTATTATCCACAACTATATCGCTATAGTATTTCGCTTACACCATGTCAGTATAACTGGATTAGTCCAAATCTTATGTATTATGCTCAAAAATTTGTTGATGGTCAAAATGTAGAATATAAGGTTTATTGTTTAACAAACTATAATAACCCAGTTGAGTTTGATGGAGGAATCCCAAGTGATATAGATCAATCAACCATTCAAGATTTGGAATTTCTAAATGATACGCTTCTTATCTTTACATCAAGTGGTATCGTTGCGATTAATTTAAATCAAACATATACAGTGCTTGAAAATGTTCCAAGCACAAATGAGTCATATACTGTTAGTTACAAGAAAAATGTATATTTAGGGACTGACCAAACAGAAGGAATTCAAACAAGATTTACAATTGAGGTGTCTGCATGACATTCAGTGGAAAGATTGCGAAACTTGGGCAAGCAAAATATGTTGCATTTTATGTCAAACAAAATGGTGATGTGCTTTTGTATGTTTCAAATGTTGGAACAAAGAAAAAAGTCTTTAGTATTGATGACGTTAAATATGATTTAGGTAATGTTGAAAACAAATTTATCTATAGTCAAATGATACCAGTGTCAGCATCATTATGCGTATGCAGAATAGATGATAAAATTAGTGTTGTGGAGATGGAATAATGGACTTAGAAAATGTGTGGAAAATTCTTGTGAATGTTGTGAGTGATAGTGGTGTTTGGGCAATGCTTTTTGTTACGCTGCTTATAATTCTAATTATGGGAAATAACAAAAGAGAAGAAAAATATCAGGAAATAATTAGAGCTCTTGCAAATTCTTTAAAAAAGGTTGAAGAAGTTAAAGAAGATGTTGAAGATATTAAGTTTAGCATGGGAATTGGAGGAAACAGTAAACAAAAAGAACCTTCAGTTGAAAATCAAGACAAGGGGGGAGAAAATGACTCTTAAAGAAAAAGCAAAAACTTATTCTTTTTGGATTAGTTTGGTTAGTGCTGCACTTATTTTGGCAAGAACAATTGCTGAATATTGTGGTGTTGAAATAAATCATAATTTGGTTTTGAGTGTTGCAACAGGAATATGTGGAATACTTGTTATAATTGGAATTTTGTCTGGTCCAAAGAGCAGCAAAAAAATTGAAGATTTACAAAAAGAAACACAACTAATAGAAGAAAGCAACAATCAAACAATCCAAAAAATAAAGGAGGATATTCAAAAGAATATGGAGAATATGACAATTGAAGAACAATTGGAATTTTTAAGAAATAATCAAAATATGCAAGAAACAAACGTTGAACCAATAATCGAGCAAAAGGAAGAGCAAAAAATTGTCGAAGAACTTGATAAGCAAGAAATAAAAGAAGAAACTTTTGAAGAAAATGCTCAAGAGACTTTTTCAGTTGAGGACACTCATGCTGAAGAAACACATGAAAATCAAGAAAATTCAAAAGATGATAAATATTTGTTTATTGGTGAAATGAGCAGAGAAGAACTTAAAGAAATTTTGTCATTAATTTTAGAAAAATTAGAATTAATTTAATAAGTGGCTCGGCAGAAATGCCGGGCTTTTTTTTATTTGATAAAAAAGCCAAGTCAAAAAATGCTTGCAAAAATTTAATACATAATGTATAATAAAAGAACTATAATATAGTTTTTGAATGAAGGAATAATATGATTTATAAAAATTCAATGAAGTTATTAACTTCTAATTTTAGGTTTGTATGGAAACAGCTTGCATACACACTTGTAAGAGTATTTATTGTTGTTGGGCTTGCAGCAGTGGTTGCAAATCCAATTTTAAGAGCTTTGCAAGATGGTGGATTTTATGATAATTTAAAAACTGTTTGGGAAGTTATCTACACAAGAACAGGCAGTGTATTTATTGAAATAAGCCATGCGTTTGAAAATTTTTCAAGAATTATAGCGAGCAATATTTCAACATTGTTGCCATTTGTATTGTTGTTTTTTGTGGATGTATATTTTATAAATTCATATCTTAAAAACTTTGGTGAATATGTTCTCATGGATGTTGAAAACAATGCATATATTAGTTTAAATAACACTGGTTATTGTCATTCAATGGTAACAAAATTTACAAAAGCATCAAAATATGCTTTTGTTAAATTATTAATGTGCTTGCCATTTGATTTGATGAAAGTATTGTTTGTATATGTATATTGTTGTTTATTTTCGAACACAATTATTGCTATTGTAGGAATTCCAATTATTATCATACTAAACATAGTAACTGAATCTATGCAATTGTCAGCATATGTTGGTGTTGCTCCAAGCATGATTAATATGAATGCAAATCCATTTAAAAGTGTGTTTGCTGTTTATAAAAATCAAAAGGGATTTTTGAAAATTTTTGGAAATGCTGTTATTGCAGTAACAACAATATTGTTTGCAAACACTTTTATTGGTGTGTTCACTTTGGGTGCAGGATTTTTAATAACTGTGCCTGCAAGTATGGTGCTTGTTAGTACATTCAAACTTTTATCATATTATTACTTGATGGGACAAAGATATTATTTGTCTCCAATGATTATTGTTGATCCAACAAACAACAATTTGAGCAAAGACTAAATAAAAAAATAAAGGATATATTATGACAGAATCAAACTTACAAAAAGCAAAACAAAAGAAGGCAACTGAGCAAAAGACTAATCAAGAAAAACCAGCTCAAAAAAATCCTTCAAGAAGAAAGAAACAAAACTATCAAGAGCACAAATCTCGTGTTCAATTTTTTGCTGATAAAAACAGCTTAGAATCGTTAAAAAATGAAGCACTTGCTGAAATGGCTGAAAGACAAGGGAAATCAATAGACCCTTCAATTTTTGATGCAAAGCAAAAGAAAGTTTATCATCACAAAGGTGGCAAAAACAGTGCCGTTAAAATTATATTCCTTGGTGGTGTTGGAGAAATTGGGAAGAATATAACAGCAATAGAATATGAAGATGATATTATTGTTGTTGACTGTGGACTTACTTTCCCTGGAGAAGATATGCCTGGTGTAGACTTGGTTATTCCAGATTTTACATATCTTAAAGAAAATGCAGATAGGGTTAAGGGTATTCTTGTAACCCACGGACACGAAGACCATATTGGTTCGCTTCCATATTTGCTTAGAGAATTAAAGGTTCCTGTGTTTGGAAGCAAATTAACATTGACACTTCTAGACAACAAACTTCGTGAACACAAAATAAGTGGAGTTAAAGGCACTGTTGTTAAAAACAGAAGTATTGTTAAACTTGGTGTGTTCACTATTGAATTTGTAAAAGTTAACCATAGTATTCCTGGGGCATTTGCACTCAGTATTTCAACTCCTGCAGGAATAATTTTCCATACAGGCGACTTTAAAGTTGACTATGAGCCAATTGATGGAGACATGATTGATTTAACAAGAATTGCTGAAATTGGCAGACAAGGAGTAAATCTTCTTCTTTGCGAAAGCACAAACGTTGAAAGACCAGGCTATTCACTATCAGAGAGAACAGTTGGTGAAAACCTTGAAAAAGTGTTTGTAGATAACCAAACACGTCGTCTTTTTGTTGCAACTTTCTCATCAAACATATATCGTGTTTCTCAAATTATTGACCTTGCAATAAAATACAATCGTAAGGTTGCGGTTATTGGAAGAAGTATGATAAACAACATTGATGCAGGCTTAAAAATTGGGGCATTCAATTTTGATAAAAATGTGTTTGTTGATATTGACAAAGTTGGCAACATGGAAGACAAAAACATTCTTGTTTTATCAACAGGAAGCCAAGGGGAACCAACAAGTGCTCTCACTAGACTTGCAAATGGTGAATTTTCAAAAATAGATATTGGAGAAAACGACACTGTTATTTTCTCATCAAGTCCAATTCCTGGCAATGAAGGAATGATTAATAACATAATTAACAAGTTGTATCAAAAAGGTGCAATTGTTGTTCATGAAAATGTTCATGCTTCTGGACATGCTTGTCAAGAAGAATTAAAACTTATGCACAAATTGGTAAACCCACAATTCTTTATTCCTGTGCATGGTGAATATCGTCATCTTAAAGAACATGTTGATTTGGCTGAAAGAATTGGCATGAGCAAAATTAATACCATTATTCCAGAAATTGGTGCAGTTGTTGAACTCACAAAAAATTCAATCAAAAAATCAGGTAAAGTTCAAGCAGGTGAACAACTTGTTGATGGTCTTGGTATTGGTGATGTTGGCAGTGTTGTTTTAAAAGACAGAAAACTTCTTAGTGAAGATGGTCTTGTTATTGTTGTTGTTGGTGTATCGGCTTCAACAGGAGAACTCCTTAGTGACCCATACATGATAACTCGTGGATTTGTTTATAGTGGTGAAGCAGAAGAACTTGTTAACGAAGCTAAATCTGTTTTGATGGATACACTTGCTGTCACAGATTTCACAGAAGATAAAGACTGGAATGAACTCAGAAATATTATAAGAAAACCACTTCGTAATTTCTTCTATAAAAAGACAATGAGAAGTCCAATGATTCTTCCAATCATCTTTAAGGTGTAGTGTGGAAGAACTTTATATAAAAGATAGTGCCACTCATAGGGGTGTTCCAATAATAAGAGATGAAAGCCATGAAATATTAATTGAGTATATTAAAAAGACTAATCCAAAACATATACTAGAAATAGGAACAGCTGTTGGTTATAGTGGCATGGCAATTATCAAAAATTGTTCTGGAAAACTTATAACAATTGAACATAATTCAAATTTAGTCAAAGAAGCAACTCAAAATTTTAAAGATGCAGGTCTTAGCGAAAGGGTTCAAATAATAAATGACGACTGTTTGGTTCAAGTTGCTTTAATGGTTGCTGACGATAAATATAATGAATATTTTGATTTTATCTTTTTGGATGGGCCAAAGGCGCAATATCAAAATATGATAGACGGGCTTATGATGCTTCTTAAAAGTGGTGGAACAATTTTAATTGATAATGTCTTGTTTAGAGGTTATGTTGATGGCTCAGTTAAAGCTCCCACAAAAAGGTTTAAAACTATCACAAAAAGACTTAAATCATTTATAGATGACTTTATGAATAGAACAGATATAAAAAATGCTAAACTTATTGAACTTGAAGATGGAATGATAGTTGCAACTAAAGTTTAAAAAACGCAAAATTTAACTAAAAAAATATAAAAAATATATTAAAACAAAGGAAAATATGAAAAAAATTGAACTTTTAGCGCCAGCTGGCGACATGGAAAAATTGAAGACAGCAATCTATTTTGGAGCAGATGCTGTCTATTTTGCTGGCAAAAATTATGGTCTTCGAGCATACGGAACAAACTTTAATAATTTCGAAGTTAAAGAGGCTGCCAGCTATGCTCATAAGCATGGAGTTAAAGCCTATGTAACAATTAATGTTTATGCAAGAGATAATGATTTTGATGGTCTTGAAAGTTATGTAAAAGAACTTCAAGATGCTGGCGTTGATGCAGTTTTGGTTTCAGATATGGGTGTGTTCTCATTTATTAAAGAACATTTTCCAAAAATGAATATTCATATTTCAACCCAAGCAAACACAACAAATAAATATGCTGTTCAAGCATACAAGAATATGGGTGCATCAAGAGTTGTTCTTGCAAGAGAATTATCTCTTGAAGAAATCCAAAAAATACATGATTTTTGTCCTGATGTTGAACTTGAAGCGTTTGTTCATGGAGCAATGTGTATTTCATATAGTGGCAGATGCCTGTTATCTAACTATCTAACAGGCAGAGATAGTAATCATGGAGAATGTGTGCAAGCTTGCAGATGGAAGTATAATGTCAGTGAAGAATCTCGCCCTGACCAAAAACTTACCGTTGAAGAAGATGAAAGAGGAACATATATTTTCAATAGCAAAGATTTAATGCTTATTGAGTATCTTGATAAAATTGCTGAAGCAGGTGTGGTTAGTTTTAAAATAGAAGGCAGAATGAAATCACCATATTATGTTGCAACAGTTGTTAACAGTTATAGAAGAGCAATTGATTATTATTATGAATGCGTAAAAAATAATAAACCATATAAGGTTGCACAAAATTTGGTTGATGAACTTTATAAAGCTAGTCACAGAGATTACACAACTGGGTTTATGATTAATGATGGCAAACTAAGACAAAATTTGGAAACTTCTAATCAACAACAAGATAGTAAATTTGTTGCAATTGTTGTTGATAAAACTGATGATTATATTGTTGTTGAACAAAGAAATAAATTTAGCGTTGGCGACACTTTGGAAATTCTATCTCCAAACTTGCCAGTGGGTTCAACATTAACAATAGAGAAACTTGTTGATGATAAAAATAATGACATAGTTGATGCAAAATTGGTTCAAGCAAAGGTTAAAATTTTTGGTAATGTTAGTAAAATCCAAATAGGTGACATTTTAAGAAAATAGCAAAATTTTCTCATAAATCGCTTAAAAACATATAAAATTTCAATTTTAAAACGCAATTTTTGCGTTTTTTATTTTTACACAAATTGTCATATTTTGTCTAATTAAATAATAAAATTTATCAAGGAGTAAAATATGATATTTAAATTATTGTCTTTATTATTTTCAAAAATAATGCTTTTGTTTGGAAGAATAAAAGAAAATAAAGCATTTGAAAAACCACTTAGTAGTGAAGAAGAGAAACAACTTTTTGAGCAATATAAATTGGGTGACAAAGAGGCTGAAGAAAAACTTGTTAAACACAATATGAGATTGGTGGCGCATGTTGCTTTAAAATATAAACAGAATATGGCACAAGATGAATTGATTGCAATAGGATCAATTGGATTACTAAAAGCGATTAAAAATTTTAACACTAATAAAAATAACAGCTTTTCAACTTATGCAACCAGGTGTATTGATAATGAAATTTTAATGTACATTCGAGCAAACAAAAAACACAACTGCCAAGTTTATCTTGAAGATGCAATTATGGCTGATAAAGATGGAAATGAGATGTCACTACTCGAAGTGATTCCAGATAAGTATGAAGACCTGGATGAAAAGATAAGTAATAAAATTGCATTTGAGCAAATTGAAAAAATCATTGATCAAAAATTGACCGAGAGAGAAAGAAAAGTGATATATATGAGATATGGTATTTGTGGATATAGTGAATACACTCAAATGGAAATAAGTAATATGCTTGGTATATCAAGATCATATATTAGTAGAATAGAAAAACACGCTCTAGAAGTTATAAAAAAATATGCAAAAGATGATTTATATAAATAAAATTCATAAAAATAAAAACTGCAAATTTAGTAAAATATATATAAAATATGCTATGTAAATTATATAAAGCAGAGCCTTATTCTAACAATTAAAATTTACATTGACAAAATCTAAACTTTGTGATATCTTATTTATAAGATAACTGGATGATTACGCCACTTGTGGTGAGGAAAGTCCGAGCACCATAGAGCAAACACTCTTGATAACGTCAAGCAATGGTGACATTAGGAAAAGGGCAACAGAAATAGACTGCCAACTGACAGCTTAGCTGTAAAGGGCACAGGTGGAAAAGTGGAGTAAAAGCCCACTCATTAGTATGGTGACATACTTCTGCTGTAAACTCAGTGTGGTGCAAGATGTGGGGCATAAGAGTTGCTCGCTCGCTCCCAAAATCGCTTGATTATGTTGGCAACAGCATAACTAGATAGATGATCATCTTAAATGACAGAACTCGGCTTATAGGTTATCTTAGGGCAGGATGTTTATCATCCTGCTTTTTTGTTTAAAATTTATTATATATGAACATAAATGATATTAACCAATTAATTAGTCATAAAAATAAAAAACGCAAAAAATGCTTGGAAAAACTAAAAAATGACCTATGTAATACAAAAATTTACTACAAATTGCTAAAACCGATAAAAATAGATAAGTTAATTTATAAAATACTAAATACTGACTACTCACTATTCCCTGAAGAGAATTTTAAGTGCTACAAACAACAATTATTTAATATATCAATTAATTTGTCACGAAAAATAAATTCGCAAATTTGCCGTTATAGAAGTGCAAAAGGGCGTGCTTTAGTTGAATATATAGCTAAAATTTGTATTGATAAACTTTTGATGCAAGGGAATATTAACATATCAAAATTTATTAATGCAAAAATCAAAGTTAATGATTTATATAAAAAAGAGCTTAATATTTTACCAGCTTTAATATTGATTGAATTATATAATAGGTTAAGGTTGTTATGTAACTATATGAAGAGAATTCAAAAAGATATAAATTTAGGGGCAGTCACAACTTGTGTTTCATCAACAACATATTCAAATGCCTTTTACTATGGATTAATAAAATATAATAAAAATCTAGTAAAAATTGGCAATATTTCGAATATTAATTATAGAAAATGCGTTTTTTATTTTATTGAAGAATTAAATGATATTGATAAAAAAATCAAAATAGTAGTTGCGAACATTCTCTACATATACAATAATTTTAAGATTTAAAATTGTTTGCCAAAATTATATACATAGTATATAATAGTTTTATGAACATGTTTGATGAAAATATTATTAAAACAGCACCTCTTGCTGAGCGTATGCGTCCAACATCTCTTGATGAATTTGTTGGACAAAGTCATATTGTTGGCAAAAATTCGCTTTTAAGAAGAGCAATCATGGCTGATAAACTTGGCAGCTGTATTTTTTATGGTCCACCTGGAACAGGTAAAACAACCCTTGCAAATATTATTGCAAAAACAACAAATAGTTTTTTTGTTGCACTCAATGCAGTTTCTAGTGGAGTTGCTGATGTTAAAAAAGTTATAGATAATGCCAGACATGAAAAAGAAGTCTCTGGGCGCAAAACATTTTTGCTTCTTGATGAATGTCACAGATGGAGTAAAGCACAATCTGATTGCATGCTTGAAGCTATTGAGAAGGGTTATATTATTTTTATTGGTTCAACAACCGAGAATCCATATACCAATATGACCAGGGCTATTGTAAGTAGATGCAGAATTTTTCAATTTTACTCATTGACTAAAGAAGATATTAAAAAGATTGTTGTTGATTCGATAGATAGTGAAAAGGGTTTAAAACAATACAATGTTAAACTTGAAGACGATGCATTTGAACAACTAATATTAACTTGTAATGGTGATGCAAGAGTTGCACTTGGTAATCTTGAACTTGCTGTGCTTTCAACTCCAGCAAAAAATGGCAAAGTTACCATAACCAAAGAGATTATTAACGACTGCACGGCTGGCAGAGTGATATCTATGGATACAGACATTTATTATGATATGCTTTCTGCGTTTTGTAAAAGTCTTAGAGGTAGCGATGCAGATGCTGCTGTTTATTGGAGTCAAAGATTAATTAAAGCAGGGTGTGATCCTCTTATAATTGCACGCAGACTGATTGCTCATTCAAGTGAAGATGTTGGTCTTGCAAATTCACAAGCCATGGTTGTTAGTGTTTCGGCTATGACTGCACTTGAAAAGATGGGTGTGCCAGAAGGATTGATTCCTTTGACGCATGCAATAATATATGTTTGTATGAGCCCAAAATCTAACAGTGTGATAACGGCAATGCATTTGGCTGCAGATGACGTTGAGCAAACATATAACGATAGTGTTCCAAGTCATTTAAAAAATACAAATTATTTTAATGAAAAAAGACCAGCATACAAGTATCCTCATGACTATGGTGGATATGTTAATCAACAATATTTGCCTGATGAAATTAAAGACCATGTTTACTATATACCAAGTGAAAATGGAAGTGAAAAGAGTATAAAACTTTCTGAGCAAAAACTGCAAAATATAAAGAATAATCATAAAAAATAGTGCTAAAACATGCAAAAGGAGTGACAAATGATAGATAATAAGGAACTTAAGAAAGAAAAAGATTACTTAAAAACTGTGCTCTATATTTTGAATAAAGAGATAGAAAAAAGCAGTGGTAAAGTTGCCGATTTGAATGATGATCTTCAAGATGAAATGAAGTATGCTTGGGATGCAACAAACAGATTATCTGATGTTGAATTTACATATGCAATTGCAGATATTCATAGAAGGTCATATAGCAGAAATACAATTGCCGATAAACTCAAAAGTTATAGACGCATGATAAAAAGTGCTTATTTTGCCAGATTTGATTTTGATGATGGTGAAGATGTTTTGCCTGTATATTTAGGTATTGCCACACTTGAAAATGATGAATGTTTTTATGTTTATGACTGGCGTGCTCCAATTTGTGGTATGTTCTATGATTACGAAATGGGTGAAGCAAGTTACGTGACTCCAAATGGAGATGAGATTAAAGGAAAGATTGTCCTTAAAAGACAATATAAAATTGAAAAAGATAAGATTATTGAAGTGTTTGACACAAACATGCAAATTATTGATGATGTGCTTAGACAAATGCTCCAAGAAAACACAAACGGCAAAATGAAGAACATTGTTAGCACAATACAAAAAGAGCAAAACAAGGTTATCAGAAAAAATGATGTTGATGTGCTTGTTGTTAGTGGTCCTGCTGGCAGTGGTAAAACTAGTGTTGCAATGCACAAAATTGCATATATTTTGTATTCATTAAAAGATAAAATAAACAATAGTAATGTGCTTATATTGTCGCCAAATGATATTTTTTCAAACTACATTTCAAATGTTCTTCCTCAAATTGGTGAAGATAATGTTTATCAAACAACTTTTATGGACTATGTTAAAACATTTTTAACTGAATATAAAGTTTCTGGAAATTTAACAGACATATATGAAAAAATTTATGGTAAAACCCGTGATGTTGTTTATAATTCTATTAAATTAAAATTTAGCACAGTGTATTTACATTTAATAGAAAAATATCTTGAACAAATTAGAGAAGAGGTTTTGGGCATAAAAGATATTGTTGTTGATGGTAAAGTTATAATAGAAAAAAATTACCTGAAAAAGATAGCTAACGAGTTTGATTCAGAGGGCATAAGTTATCTTAAACAATATCAAAAAATTGTTGAAAAGATATTATTGCACACAACTATAAAAACGCAAAATAACAAAAATATTCTTGCAAAAATGCGTAAAAACTTGCAAATATCAAAGATAAAACCAAAAGATTTGTATAATCGCTTATATTCAAACAGAGATGATTTTGTTAACTTAATTGAAGAGATTTATAATATTGTTGGCACTTCAAAACAAAACAGATTTACAATTAATGAACTAACAGAAATATTCAACTATACACAATCAAACATTAATAAAGGCATCATGCCATATGAAGATGTCAGTGCATATTTGTATTTCAAAAATAGATTGATTGGGTCAAACGCGCAAAACCAAATTAAATTTGTGATGATTGATGAGGCACAAGACTATTCATTGATGCAATATAAAATTATTGCAAGTATTTTCAAAAATGCAAACATAACTTTGCTTGGTGACTTAAATCAAAATATAATGCCTTTTGCATCATATAAAAACTTTGATTCGGTTTTAAATATTTTTGCTGAGGCAAGAGAAAAAATTAGAAGTGAAAGTATGTATTTAAGCAAAACATATCGTTCAACAACCGAGATAAACTCCTTTGCAAAAACAGTAGTAGCTGATAGTCCATTATACAATCAAATAGAAAGACATGGTGATCCTGTGCTTGTGAAGAAATTGACGGTTAAAGATAAATATATGATTTTATTGAAAGATGCACTCAACTTGAAAAATCAATATAAATCTGTTGCAATAATCACTAAAAATCAAGCAGAAACTGATGAAATTAAAAAATATGTGATAGATAAAAAATTGCAAGGTTCTGTTAAAGTTTATAGTAAGCGTGATAAAACCTTTAATTCAGATAAAATTATGGTTATGCCATCATATTTGTCAAAAGGGCTAGAGTTTGATGCTGTTATTGTTAGTGATGCAAATGATAAAAATTATACACTGGAAGAGAGAAATCTATTTTATGTTGTTTGCACCAGAGCATTACATAAACTTAACATATATTACACAAGTAAACCAAGTGAACTAATTGTTAACAAATAGTGGGGAGAAAATGGCTAATTTAGAAAATATAAACAGAAGAGGAAGAACATATTCTAGACACCTTATAAAAGGAAATGTAACTGGAAATTTAGGCATTAATTCTGCAGTAAGATTTCAGTCTATCTATGGGGAAGGTGTTGATAGAATACAGGTTATTCGTAACTTACGTAGAGAGCATGTGTTCAGATTTTGGTGGTATTGCTTATCTATTGCAATGACCATCGTCTTTTTGATATTGTTCCCAAAAACAACTTGGCTTGCAGCTATTCAACTTCCTGTACTTATGCTTAATATCGATTTGGTTTCAAGAGGAAAGGTTCTTGGTATTTATTTTGGAATACTAGATTGCATAATATACATAGTTATTTGTTCGCTTAGTGGGCTTTGGGGAGAAGTTATCAAAATGGCAGCAATAAATATTCCTCTTAATATTGTTGCAATAATAAGCTGGACAAAAAACTTGAAAGCACAAAAAACTGGCAAGTATGATGAAAAAACAATTGAAGTAAAGAAATTAACTCCAAAAAAATGGGCAATTTATATTTTTGTGTTTGTTGTTATGCTTGTTGCTGGATACTTTTTATTAAAATTTCTTAATACATCTTCACTTATCATTTCAACCATTGTTTTTGCGATTGGTGTTATTGTTAAAATTCTTTCTAGTGGAAGATATATGGAATCATATTTGATGTATATTATAAGTCAAGTGCTTCAAATAGTAATGTGGATTAGCATGATGGTTACAACATCATTTGGAAATTATGCTCAAAACATGCTTGTTTGCGTTGCTTGCCTTACTGATGGAATATATGGATATTATTTGTGGAAGAGCATGTATAGAAAGAACACCATAAATGGTGGAGTGATATTAAATAAAAGAAAAGTTAATATCAAAAAAGTTATTAAACTTAGAAGAATGTATCAAAACTTATACTGGGATAAAGCAGTTGATATTGAAAAAAATTCATAAAAATAAAATCGGCGTTTGCCGATTTTTTTATGAGTCTAATTAATAGTAAAATTATTGACAACTAATAATTATTAATATATAATATGGCTATAAAATAACGAGAGGATATTGTTATGAAAGAAAAAAGATTAACAGCATTGTTTATTTCTTCAATAGTAGCAGTTGTTGCAAGCCTTGCAATTTCTCTTGGTGTGGTGTTTGCTCTTGCAGACCCAGTTGCAGCAGTTGGCCTTCATGAGTATTCATTTAACCTAACAGCAAATACTGCAAAAGAAGAAATATTTAGTCCTGTTGGATATTACAACGGAAAACTTGATGATTATAACAATGGTGTTGTTGTAAATAACTATGATGAAATTTTATACACAAACGAAGCACTTGTTGATGACGTAAAACTCTTCAAAGCACAAGTTTCAAACAACACTGGAGCAAATGCAAGATTTACTTTTGATATTACAGTTGATGGAGAAACAAACGCAAAAGATTATGTTGAAATTGCAATTATTGATGCAGTAACACAACAAATATATTTTGTGGATAGAACAACTGGAAAAACAGAAGAAATAACATTAAATGCAGATAAAACTGGTAAATATGTTATTGCTGCATATGTAACAGATTACAATGCAGCAGAAAGAATTGATTTGTCTGGATACATGAAATTGCAAATCAATGTTAGCAAAATTAATATAGATTAGTAAATAAAAAAAACTTGAATTTAAATTCAAGTTTTTTTTGTGCTGCTTTTTATTCAACATAGTAGTCATCATATATAAAGTTGGTTGCTTGTTTTTTGCTTTTTTCAAAGACTTCTTGGCTGTAAACATGGTTTGCAAGAATAGGTAAGTCTTTTATTTTTTTAACAAATCTGTTAGGCAAGTCGCTTGCTTTATACATAATAAAGTTTGGTTCAGAAAGATAGTTGAGTTTCATTCTTTTATATTTAAACTTTACTTTAAATGGAAGTATTGAGTTTTTGTATAAAGAACTTATTTGTCCACGTTTAACTTTTGGGGCGTTTTCTTTAAACCAAGCAAGGGTATATGGATTTGCACTCGCAATGGCATAATCGCCTTTATAACCTTGCAAAGTTTTCCAAACATATTTTTCAAAAGTTGACTCATAAACTTCTTGCTCATCTAAAGTTTTAACGTTAATGATAATAGGAACTTGTCCGTTAACAAGGTCAAGCACTTCAGTGAGAGTAGGTATTTTCTCACTAGAATTAAGTAGTGATAACTCATTGATTTCGTGCAAAGTAGAGTGATAAATAAAGCCGTCACTATTTGTCATTCTTCCAAGTGTTGCATCATTAAAAACAACAATAGTGCCATCGGCAAGGGCACGCACTTCAATGCATATTCCAAAGTTTTTGTGAATTGCAAGATTAATAGCTTTTAAGCTATTTTCAGGCACTTCATCATTATTATAAAATCCACGGTTTACAAATGTGGTTGAATTAATCCAATCTTCAAATTTACTCATTAGTTCTCCATAATAATGTATATAAATTCACCATGATGGTGTGATAATCATTAATAAAGCCAAACTGACTTACCTATATAATACTACATTTTTAGTATAAATACTAGCAAAATTAACTATTTTTATTGGTGGTGGGGGTATTTTTTTAATAAAAAGGTAGGATTTTTAAAAGAAATCTTTATAAATGCTGCAAATTTTATAAAATACTTGCAAAAGATTGTTGTTATTATATATAATTAATAAATATAAAAGAGGTATTATGAAAGACAAATCTTTAATTCGCAATTTTTGTATTATAGCACACATAGACCATGGCAAAAGCACTCTTGCTGATAGAATCATGGAGATAACAGGCACCGTTAGTGAAAGAGATAGCAAAGCACAACTTCTTGATAGTATGGACCTTGAAAGAGAAAGAGGAATAACCATTAAACTTGCTCCTGTAACTATGAAATATACAAAAGATGGCAAAGAATATGAACTTAACTTAATAGATACCCCAGGACACGTTGACTTTACTTATGAAGTCAGTCGTTCTCTTGCTGCATGTGAAGGTGCAATTTTGGTTGTTGATGCAAGCCAAGGCGTTGAAGCACAAACCCTTGCAAACGTTTACCTTGCAATAGAGAATGATTTGTTTGTTGTTCCTGTTATTAACAAAATTGATTTGCCAAGTGCAAGACCAGATGAAGTTAAAAAAGAAATAGAAGATATCATTGGACTTGACACCAGCTATGCGCCACTTGTTTCTGCAAAAGCTGGCATAAACATTGATAAAGTTCTTGATGTTGTTATAGATAAAATTCCAGCACCTGTTGCTGATGACACAAAACCATTGAAAGCTCTTATTTTTGACAGCTTTTATGATAACTACAAAGGTGGAGTTTGTTTGGTTAGAATTGTTGATGGAAGCGTTAAAGCAGGGGATAAAATTCATATGCTTCAACAAGATAAAATATATGAAGTTGTTGAAGTTGGTGTGTTTACTCCAAAAATGACAACCAAAGATGAACTTACTGCTGGAGATGTTGGATATATTTGTGCCAGCATAAAAACTGTTAGTGATATTCGTGTTGGTGACACAATTTGTATTAGTGGAAAAGAAACTCAGCCACTTCCTGGTTATAAGCAGGTTATGCCTGTTGTTTATTCAGGTATTTTCCCAGTTGATGGAAGCAAATATAATGCGCTTAAAGATGCACTTGAAAAACTTAAACTTTCAGACGCATCATTAATTTATTCACCAGAAACATCAACAGCTCTTGGATATGGTTTTAGATGCGGCTTTTTGGGTCTTCTTCATATGGAAATTATAACCGAAAGACTTGAGAGAGAGTTCAATTTGGAACTTATCACAACAGCACCAAGTGTTAGTTATAATGTATATAAAACAAATGGTGATATGCTTGAAATTTCAAATCCGAGCAATATGCCAAAAGTTGAGCTTATTGATCACATTGATGAGCCAATGATTCTTGCAAATGTATATACACCCCCAGAGTATGTCGGAGACATAATGGACTTGGCAAAAAACAAGCGTGGTGTGTTTAATAATATGACATATATTGAAAAAACAAGGGTTAAACTTGAATATGAACTTCCTCTATGCGAAATTGTTTATGATTTTTTTGACAAACTTAAATCTTGTTCACATGGTTACGCAAGCTTAGACTACGAACTATCTGGTTATAAAACAAGTGATATGGTTAAAATGGACATGATGCTCAATGGCGAAGTTTGTGACGCACTTTCACTTATTGTTCACAGAGAAAAAGCTTATGAAAGAGGAAGAAATATTGCAGAAAAACTTAAAGAAGTTGTTCCAAGACAGCTTTTTGAAATTCCAATTCAAGCTTGCATTGGTGGCAAAATTATTGCAAGAGAAACGGTAAAAGCTCTTAGAAAAGACGTGCTTGCAAAATGTTATGGTGGAGATATTTCAAGAAAGAGAAAACTTCTTGAAAAACAAAAAGAGGGCAAAAAGAGAATGAGAATGCTTGGCAGCGTGGAACTTCCAGCAGAAGCATTCATGAGTATTTTGAAAATAGATTAAAAATATTGACTAAACCAAATTTATACAATATAATTATTGTATAAAATGCTAAAAGAGGTGAATGTATGAAAAAGAATCTCAGTTTATATATCCATATGCCATTTTGTGAAAGAAAATGTGAATATTGTGGATTCAATTCAAAAGTTGGCACAGATCAAGAAAAAGCAATTTATGTTAAAGATCTTTTCACAGAAATAAAAATGAGAGCAAAAGAGTATGCAGAATATTTCAGTGTTGATAGTATCTTCTTTGGTGGTGGCACACCTTCATTTATGCCAGCAAACACAATAAGAGATGTTCTCTCATATATTTACAGATATTTCAGTGTTAAAAATGATGCTGAAATAACTGTTGAGGTAAACCCAAACACAATAACAAATGCAAAAATAAGAGAGTATATTATCTCTGGTGTAAATAGATTTAGTATTGGTCTTCAAACAACAAATGAAAAAATATTAAAAGCAATGGGAAGAACTCACACCGTTCAAGATTTTGATAACGCAATTGAAAGAATTCGTGATCAAGGCGTTTCAAACATAAATGCAGATTTAATCATCGGTTATCCTGGACAAACAGAAAAAGATGTTGAAAATGCAGTTAAGCACTTGATATCTTTAAAAATTCCACATGTTTCTTGTTATATGCTTCAAGTTGAAGAAGGAACAAAACTATATAAGAGAGTTAAAGCAGGGCTAGAAAACGTTGTCCCTGATGATAAAGTTATTAAAATGTATAACAAAATGCTTTCAATTTTAAGAGCAAACGGATATGCTCGTTATGAATTTTCAAACTTCGCAAAACCAGGTTTCCAATGCACTCATAACCAAACATATTGGGATAGAAATGATTATTTAGGTTTTGGTGTTTCAGCGCATAGTTATGTTTCAGGAGTTAGATTTAGCAACACTGATAATGTTCAACTTTATCATGAAAGATTAAGTCAAGAAAAATTGGCAACCGAAATTGCTAATGAACTTTCTAAAGAAGAAAAACAAGAAGAATTTGTTATGCTTGCTTTAAGAACAGAAAAAGGTCTTAACACTAAAGATTATGAAAAAGAGTTTGGCGAAAACTTCTTGTCAAAAAATAAAAACAAACTTGCAGTGCTTATAAAGGGTGGTTTTGTTACACTTTCTCCAGAAGGAGTAATCAAAGCAACCGACAAAGGCTTCCTTGTTTTAAATAGAATAATATATGAATTAATATAATAATTATTAATAAGTAAAGAGAGCAAATTTTGGCTCTTTTTTTTATTTTACAAAAAAAGTCAAGAACGTCAAAATAAGTCAAAAAATTTTTTAAAAATTTTTCACTTTTCTGTTGACAATAGTTGCTAGCAGTGATATTATATGTTCTGTTAGCAGTCAAACACAAAGAGTGCTAAAAAATGTGTATAAATTCAAATTTATTCGCATATAATAAAAAAGGATAAAAATGAAACTTTCAAAAAGAAAAGAAAAAATTCTTAAAGCAGTTGTTGAAGCTGGTATGGAAAATGGTGAGCCAATTTCTAGCAAAACTATTCAAGAAAAGTTTATGCCAGATGTAAGTTCTGCAACCATAAGAAATGAGCTTATGAGTTTGGAAGAACTTGGCTACATAACACACATTCACACATCAAGTGGAAGAGTGCCAACTGCTGAAGGATATAAAAAGTATGTTCAAGAGTTGATGCCAACCAAAAAACTTACTAAAAAAGAAGTTGCGCAAATTCAGTCAAATTTTACGAACAAACTTGTTAATTTGAATGAAATTATGACTCGTTCAGCTCAAACAATATCTGATGCGTGCAATTATGCATCAGTTGTTTACATGGGTGGAACTGGAGCCATTATTGAAAACATAAAATTGGTTGAACTTTCTAGCACTTCAAAATTGGTTGTTGTTGTGACAGATATTGGTGTGATTAGTGAAATTGTTTCACTTGAAAATACATCTCAAAAAGATTTGGAAGAAGCAGCAACAATTTTAACAAAACTTTTTGCGGGAAAACCAATTGAAGCTCTTGAAGAAGAAAGATACCTTATTTCACAGGAACTAATAAAATATAAAGAACTTTTCACCAAAATCATATTTGCAATTGCAGGTAAGTATGAAAAAAGACCACAAATTGCAGTTGCAGGCAAAGAAAAATTTATGGATTATCCAGAATTTGAAAACATTCAAAAATTGAAAAATGCAATCAAGCTTGTGGATAGTGATGAAATAATAAATAACACATCAGATGGTGGTGAAGATGTTGAAATTAAAATAAGTGTTGGAGACAACGACTTATCAATTGTTTCAGCAACATATAAACTCAAGGGTAACAAAACACTTTCAGCAAATGTTGTTGGACCAGTTCGTATGGACTACGCCAAAGCAATATCTGTTTTAAAAGAGGTTTCGGATACAATAAAAGAATTAACGGACAAGGAGATATAAGATGGCAGAAAAAGAAAAAAAATGTAATTGCAATGATGAATGTGATTGCGGCTGCAATGACGGGCAAGAATGCAAATGCGAAGATGAAAAATGTAATTGCGAACATGAACATAAACACAAGTATAAGCATGAACATTGCAACTGTGGACACGACCATGAATGTGCTCACGATGAAGAGCCAACAATAGAAGATTATGAAAGAGCTTTTATAGAAATTCAAAACACGCTTGCAAAAGCCGATGAAGAAATTAAAAAAGCCAAAAACGAAGCAATGGATAACCAACGCATAGCAGTTAGTTACAAAAAAGATTTGGAGCGCTTTAAAGAAAGAAATAAAAATATTGAAATTGAAGCAAAAGAAAGCGCAACAGAAGATATTGCAAAAAAGATAATCCCTGTGATTGATCAATTTGAAATGGCGCTTTCAGTAAATCAAGATGAAACAGTAAAAAAAGGTTATCAAATGATTTATGCAAACCTTCAAAAAATGATTGTTGATTTGGGAATTGAAGAAATTGATGCTCTGGGGCAAGAATTTGATTCAAATTTCCACAACGCAATTTCAAAGGTTCAAGTTAAGGATAAAAAACAAATCGGAAAAGTAACGGCCGTTTATCAAAAGGGTTACATACTATCATCAAATAAAAAAGTCATTCGCTATGCACAAGTTGTAATTGGCGAGTAATATAAAGGAGTAATAAAAATGGGAAAGATTATTGGTATAGACTTAGGAACAACAAACAGCTGCGTTGCAGTTATGGAAGGTGGCGAACCAACTGTTATTGCAAACAGTGAAGGGGCAAGAACAACCCCATCAGTTGTTGGATTTACTAAAGATGGAGAAAGATTGGTTGGACAAATTGCAAAACGTCAAGCTGTTGCAAATCCAGACAACACAATCATTTCTATCAAAAGAGAAATGGGTTCAAACTATAAAGCAAAAGCAAACGGAAAAACATATTCTCCACAAGAAATTTCAGCAATGATTCTTGGCAAACTTAAAGCTGATGCAGAAAAATATCTTGGAGAAAAAGTTGATAAAGCAGTTATCACAGTTCCTGCATACTTCACAGATAGCCAACGTCAAGCAACAAAAGACGCAGGCAAAATTGCAGGTCTTGAAGTTCTTAGAATAATCAATGAACCAACAGCTGCTGCGCTTTCTTATGGACTTGATAAAGCTGATGGCACAGATGGACAAAAAATTCTTGTTTACGACCTTGGTGGTGGAACATTTGATATTTCAGTTTTGGAAATTGCAGATGGAGTATTCCAAGTTCTTGCAACAGCCGGAAACAACCGTCTTGGTGGTGATGATTTTGATAACAAAATTATTGAATACTTAGTTAGTGAATTCAAAAACGAAACAGGCATTGATTTGTCTGGTGATAAAATGGCAATGCAAAGACTTAAAGAAGCTGCCGAAAAAACAAAGATTGAGCTTTCTGGCATGACTTCAAGCACAGTAAGCCTTCCATTTATCACAGCAGATGCAACTGGTCCAAAACACCTTGAAAAAACAATCACTCGTGCAAAATTTGAAAGCATGATTGAAGGATATGTTAAAGAAACAATCACTTTAACACAAAAAGCACTTTCAGATGCAAAACTTACCAAAAATGATATTGCAAAAATCATTATGGTTGGTGGTTCAACTCGTGTTCCAATGGTTTTGGAAGAAGTTAAAAAATTCATTGGCAAAGACCCATTCACAGGAATTAACCCAGATGAATGTGTTGCAATTGGTGCAGCAATTCAAGCAGGTGTTCTTGGCGGGGAAGTGAAAGATGTTCTTCTTCTTGATGTAACACCACTATCTCTTGGTATTGAAACTATGGGTGGAGTATTCACAAAACTTATTGAAAGAAATACAACAATCCCAACAAAAAAATCTCAAATCTTCTCAACAGCAGCAGATAACCAACCTGGCGTTGACATTCATGTACTTCAAGGTGAAAGAGAACTTGCTGCATACAACAAAACAATTGGTAGATTTGAACTTACAGATATTCCACCAGCACCAAGAGGAGTTCCTCAAATTGAAGTTACTTTCGATATTGATGCAAACGGAATTGTTCATGTTTCTGCAAAAGACTTAGGAACAGGCAAATCGCAAGATATCACAATCACAGCAAGTAGCAACCTTAGTGAAGAAGAGATTGATAAAGCAGTTAAAGAAGCAGAAAAATATGCAGAAGAAGATAAAAAGCGTAAAGAAATTGTTGACACAAAAAATAGTCTTGATCAAATGATTTTCTCAATTGAAAAGATTTTGAAAGAAAGTGGAGATAAAATTTCTGAAGAAGATAAAACAAAACTTACTGCAGAAATGGACAGCGCAAGAGAAGTTTATAAAAACAGTGATGATATTGAAAAACTTAAAGCAAGTCTTGAAAGTTTAACAAAAGTTTCAAACGATATCTTCTCAAAATTATATAAGAGCGCAAATCCAAATGGTGGAGCAAACAACGGCGATGCAGGAAATGGCTCAACCGACCCAAATAATTTTGGAGATTACACAGCAAAATAATGAATTAACTTTTCTTTAATTTAAAGAAAAGTATCAAAAGAAACTTGGGGAGTGAGATTCTCCCCAAACCCCTACAAACTCTTTAATTAGATATACTTGAATAAAAAAACCTAAGAAAAGAGTATGTAAAACAACTGCAAACCCTTTAAATTTGATATAATTTGAAGAGTTTGCTTCTTTGTTTAAATTAATATAATTATAAATAATTGAAAGAGAGCATATGGCAAGTAAAGACTACTATAATATTCTTGGCGTTTCAAAAACGGCCACAGATGACGAAATAAAAAAGGCATATCGCCAAATGGCAAAAAAATATCACCCAGATTTGAATCCGGGTGATAGTACTGCTGCCGAAAAATTAAAAGAAGTAAACGAAGCATACGAAGTTTTGTCAGACAAGCAAAAACGTTCAAACTACGATAATTATGGCGATCCAAACGGAATGCCTAACTTTGGTGGCGGCGCAGGTGGTGGTGCCGGTGGTGGTGCCGGTTTTGACTTTTCACAATTTGGTGGATTTGGAGATATTTTTGGAGACATTTTTGGCGGTGGCTTTGGCAGACAAAGCAGACGTAATCCAAATGCTCCAATGCAAGGTGCTGACATTCAAGCAAGAATAAATCTTGACTTTGTTGAAGCAGCTTTTGGTGTTAAGAAAAATATTAATTTATCGAGAGCAGAAAATTGCAGCGCATGTAATGGCACAGGTGCAAAAAATGGTACGGCATACACAACATGCTCAAGATGTGGTGGAAGCGGTGTTGTAACAACAAGACAAAATACAATGTTTGGACAAATGCTTTCAGAAACCACATGTCCAGAATGTCGTGGAACAGGAAAGAGAATAAAAGAAAAATGTGAAAAATGTTCGGGTAACGGTTACACGAGAGTAAATAGAAATATAGAAATCAACATTCCTGGTGGAGTTGAAGATGGAACCATACTTAATCTTCGTGGACAGGGAGAAGCCGGTAAGAATGGAGGTCCTGCAGGAAATCTTCAAGTTGTTATAAAAGTTTCTCCGCACAAAGTGCTAAAGCGTGATGGATATGATGTTTTTGAAGATGTTTATGTTTCATTTACTGACGCACTTCTTGGCAAAAAAATTGATATTGCAGGTATTAATGAAAAGTTAACAATCACAATTCCTGCACTCACTCAAACGGGCAGCATAATAACAGTTAAAGGAAAGGGTACAAAAGTTCTTAATAAAAATACATATGGTGATTTGTTTGCAAAGATTATTGTTGAAATGCCAAAAACTCTTTCAAAGAAAGAACGAGAACTTGTTGAAGAACTTGACAAATCAATTCTTGACAAAGAATATCCAAAAAAGAAAGCATATCAAAGTAAGATATAATTATAAATGGTGCAAACGCACCATTTTTTATTGCATTTTATTATAAATTTGATATAATAAGTGTGTTATGAAATTAAAAAGATATTATATTGATAAAATAGACGGCGAAAATGTGGTTTTGGAAGGTGATGAATTTCATCACTTAGCAAATGTAATGCGCACAAGAGAAGGTGAAAATGTTGAACTTTTTTGTGGCGATGATTATAATTACGTAGCAACAGTTGCAAAACTTAACAAAAAAAATGCCGAACTTAAGTTAATAAGCAAAACAAAAAACATAGCAAATCCTGTGCAAAAAATAGATCTGTTTCAGGCGCTCGCAAAAGGAGATAAACTTTCTCTTATCATGCAAAAAATAACCGAAATTGGTGCAAGCAACATGGTTGTTTTTGAAAGTAAATTTTGTGATGTTAAATCAAACACAGGCAAACTTGATAAGCTTGAAAGCGTTTCCGTTTCGGCGTGCAAACAATGTGGCAGAAGTAAACTTACAAATGTGCAAGGTGTAATGTCGTTTAAAGATGTTGTGGCTAGTGTAAAAAAATATGATCACTTTATTGTTTTTTATGAAAATGAAGAAAACTTGCTACTAAAAGATTATTTGCCAGCAATCAAACAAAACCAAAATGTTGCAATAGTAATTGGTCCAGAAGGTGGCTTTTCAAATGAAGAAATTGATGCATTAAAAAGTGCTGGAGCAAAAATAGTTAGTCTTGGCAAAAGAATACTTAGAACTGAAACAGCAGCAATTTTGGGTGTGTCTGTGATAAGTCAGTATTTAGAGTAAAAAACGCAAAAATTACATAAAAAAAGTGAAAAAATATATATAAATCATTAAAAAATGGAGAAAAAATGAAAAAAGTCGCAATAGTAAATCTTGGTTGCAAAGTCAATCAATACGAGTCAGACACCATTGCAGGGGTTCTTACTGCAAGTGGTTTTTCTGTTGTTTTTGGTCACGAATTTGCAGATGTATATTTTGTTAACACTTGTGCTGTAACTAATGAAGGTGAACGAAAAAGCCGCAACATGATAACAAAGCTTCTCAAAATAAATCCAAAAGCAGATGTGTATGTTGCAGGTTGCGCAAGTGAAAATAACAGTGAACATTTTTCAAAAATACCAAATGTTAAATTTGTTATTGGCACACAAAATAAAATTCAAATTGCTGCAAAAATATGTAGTGATAATAATGTTAAAATGATAAATTCAAACGAACATATTTCAAACAGAACCAGAGGAGTGTTAAAGTGTCAAGATGGCTGCAACAATTTTTGCACATATTGTTTGATTCCATATGTTCGTGGAAGAGAAAAATCTAGATCACTTGCAGAACTTAAAAATGAGCTTTTAAACATGCAAAACTCTGGGGTTAATGAAGTGGTTCTTGCTGGAATAAACTTGTCTGGTTACGGAAAAGATTTTGATGACGGCACAAGTTTGGTTGATGTTGCAAAACTTATTAAATCTGTTAACGACTCTTCAGTAAAGCAAAAAATGCGATACAGATTTTCATCGCTTGAAGTAAATATTATTGATGATGAATTTTTGAAATATTTATTGACAGATGAATATTTTTGTCCACATTTTCATTTGTCTATGCAAAGTGGTTCAAACAAAGTTTTAAAAGATATGAATAGGCACTACACAAAAGAAGAGTTTTTGGGCAAAGTTGAACTTATAAGAAAATATTTTCCACTTGCTGCAATAACTACTGATGTTATTGTAGGTTTTCCAACCGAAACAGAAGAACTTTTTGATGAAACTTACGAAACTTGCAAAAAAGCAAACTTTTTTGAAATGCATGTGTTTCCATATTCAAAAAGAGATGGCACAGTGGCAGCCAAATTTAAGAATGTTGCAGATGGTGTAAAAGACAGAGTGTGGAAACTTAAAGCGTTGTCTGCAGCAGGTCATGATGAATTTATAAAACAAAACATAGCAAAAGATGCCGTTAAAAAGGTTATTATTGAAACCACAGACGGAGAATATTATACAGCTCACACAGACAATTACATTAAGTGCTATATAGAAAAAAATAGAACAAAAGAACTTGCTGGTAACACAATTGTTAATGTAAAGCTTAATGAACTTATGATGGACGGGGCAAAGTGCCAAATTTGTGATTAATCACTTGACAAAATTAATGCCTTGTGATAAGATTCTTTTCGTTAGAGATTTTTTATAAGAGGAGGTGAAAACATGTCAACCGTTAAAGTAGGCGAAAATGAAAACGTAGAAAGCGCTATCAAACGTTTCAAACGTAAATGTCAAAAAGATGGTATCATTGGTGATATCCGTAAACGCGAAGCTTATGTTAAACCTTCTGTTGCTAAAAAGAAAAAGAGCGAAGCTGCAAGAAAACGCGCTCGTAAAGGCTAAAAGCAAAACTGGGAGACCCCCAGTTTTTTTTATTGCAAAAATATTTATAGAAAAAATGTTCGATAAAATTATTGCCAATAACAATTATATGTGTTAAAATTATTTTATCAAATAAAGAAGGAATAAATATGTTAGCAAAAGTAAATAGTTTTGGGCTCTCTGGGCTTTCTGGATATAAAGTTGATGTTGAAGTTGATATCAACAGGGGTCTTCCTGGCTACGATATTGTTGGGCTTGCAGATACAGCTGTTAAAGAAAGCAGAGAAAGAGTTCAGTCTGCAATCAAAAATAGTATGTTTCAATTTCCAAAATCAAAAGTGATAGTTAATTTGGCTCCAGCCGGTGCAAAAAAAGAGGGACCAAGTTTTGATCTCGCCATTGCAATAAGCATATTGGTTGCAAGTGAACAAGTTAAAGAACTGGCTGCAAAAAATTATATATATTTTGGAGAACTTGGCCTTGATGGAAATGTTAAGTCAGTCAGAGGAATTTTGCCACTTCTTATTAGTGCCAAGGAAAAAGGCTTTAAAAGCTTTATTATTCCGTTTGATAATCAAAAAGAAGCCAGCTATATAACCGGCATTGATGTTTATGCTGCAAAAAATTTAAAAGAAGTTTGCGACTTTCTAAATGGTGCAGGTAACCTTGAAAAAGTTGAAAATAACGAATGGAAAGTTGAACACAATGATTACATTAAAGAAGATTTTGCAAGAGTAAAAGGTCAGTATGCAGTTAAAAGAGCAATGGAAATTGCTGTTAGTGGTGGGCATAATATTTTGATGGCAGGGCCTCCTGGAGCAGGAAAAACAATGCTTGCTAGATGTGTTCCTGGGATACTGCCAGATTTGACTTTTGATGAAGCTCTAGAAATAACAAAAATACATAGTATCGCTGGTGTGTTAGACTCAAACAAAGGTGTTGTTACAACAAGACCATTCAGAAGTCCTCATCACACAGCAACAAACGTTAGTTTAATTGGTGGCGGCAAAGATGCAAAACCAGGAGAAGTTAGTTTAGCACATAATGGGGTTTTGTTTTTGGATGAAATGCCAGAATATTCAAGGGCAACCATAGAAACGCTTCGTGGTCCACTTGAAGATGGCGTTGTAACAGTTTCTCGTGCGTCTGGAACATATGAGTATCCAGCCAACTTTATATTGGTTGCAAGCATGAATCCATGTCCATGTGGAAATTATGGAAGTAAAGATTTGGTGTGCACATGCTCACCAACCCAAATTTCTAAATATTTAAAAAGAATTTCTGGACCACTTCTTGATAGAATTGATATAAAAGTTGATGTTGATAGAGTTGCTTTTCTAGATTTAAAAAGTGATAAACTTGAAGAATCTAGCGCAGAAGTTAAGAAGCGCGTGGATAAAGCAAGGAAAATTCAACAACAAAGATTTGCAGGAACAGGAATTTATTGCAATGCAAAAATGACAAATAAGCAAGTTAGAGAATATTGTGTGTTAGATGAAGAGAGTGAAAACTTGCTTGCAAATGCTTTTGAAAAATTTAATATGTCTGCTCGTGGATACACAAGAATATTAAAAGTTGCAAGAACAATAGCAGATTTAGATGGCTCAAAAGATATTAAATCAAACCATATATTGGAAGCAATAAGTTATAGAAATATTGATAAATTATCTTTATAAAAAACGCAAAATTTGGTTTAAAAAGTTAAAATTTAATATGATTTTTATTAAATTGAAGGGAAAATATGAAAATTAGTGATGAATCATTGTCTTTAATATATTTAGATTTTTTAGACGTTCCATATAAAAAAATTGAATGTCTTGTTAATGGATTAAGCATATTAACAAAAATATTTGAATTGTCTAAGGCAGACTTAAAATATTACTTAGACAAAGAACATATAGAAAAAATTAGTAAAACAAATATTGAAGAAGTAAGAGCAGAAATTGAATCTTTTTTAAAAAAATATTCTGTTGAAGCAATAACTATTTTAGATGAAGAGTATCCATATTTGCTTAAACAAATTGATGACCCTCCATTTGTTTTATATACAATCGGCGATAAAAAACTTTTAAACAAAAAATGTTTTGCAATTGTTGGAACAAGAAAACCAACTTTTTATGGAAGAGATGTTGCCAATGATTTTTCTGCAAAAATAGCAAAGTCAGGTCTTGTTACTGTTAGTGGTCTTTCTTATGGTATTGATGCATGCTGTGCAAGAGAAACATTAAAAGCTGGTGGCAAAACGATTGCAGTATTGGCTGGTGGACTTGATAATATTTATCCGTCAGAGAATGTTGGACTAGCAAGAGAAATTGCTCAAAAAGGTTTGCTTGTTAGTGAATATAGGCCAACAATAAGACCAAAACAATACACATTTATTAGAAGAAATAGAATAATTAGTGGACTTAGTGAAGGAACTTTGGTTGTTGAGGCTGGTGTGCATAGTGGAGCAACAAGCACGGCGATGTTTGCAATTGAACAAGGTAGAGAATTGTTTTGTGTTCCTGGAAATATTACTAGTGAGCAAAGCAAAGGAACAAATGAATTGATATCAAGATATCCAGAGTGCTTAACACTTTCTCCAAAAGATATTTTGGATAGATTTGGAATTGCTTCTCGCAAGGAAAAGAAAACAGAAATTCAATTAGATTTAATAAGTAGTCAAATTTTAAATTTATTGAATGATGGAGAAATGCATATTGATGAAATATGTGAAAATTTAAAACTTAATATGCAAGAAATAAGCACCAAATTATCTATGCTTGAAATCATGGGAAAGGTGAGAAAATTGTCCGGTAATTACTATGAAAAAATTAATTCAGTAAATTACTAAAAAACGCAAAATTTGAATTAAAACCATTCAAAAACATGGTTAAATCATTAAAATAACAAATAAATTTGTAAAAAAGTGAGATTTTTAAATTGATTAATATGTTATTATTTTCAGCATTTTCAAGAATGCTTGATGCTAAAAAATATATAAAAAGTTTTTTTGGAAATGATATAGAAAACAAAAAGGTTTTGTTTGTTCCTTTTGCTGATGAAGATAATAAATATTATCTCGCGTTATGCAAACAAGCATTGTGTTTGGCAGGTATTGACAAAAAAAATATTTGCACACTATCTAGTCATACACACAAGACAAATCAATTTGATATTATTTTTGTTAGTGGTGGAAATGTTTGCAGGCTAAAAGATAAACTTACTCAAATTGATTGGTTTGATGAAATTAGGGAAAGAATTAATAGTGGTGTTTTATACATAGGTGATAGTGCCGGAGCTGTTATCACAGGAAGCACTCTTTTGCATACATTAAGTTATGAACCATATGAAAAAGAATTAAGTGATTATGATGGACTTAAAATTTTAGATAAAAGTGTGGTTGTGCATTATAGCAAAACTAGATACTCTGGTGTAGATAAAAAAATGGTTAGTGCCAAAGAATGTTATGATGCACATGTTAAGCAAACAAAATTTTTAGGAAGAGGAAAATTTTTAACAATAAAAAACAATCAGTTTGTAAGTGTTAGAAATGGAAAGCTAAAAAATATATTTTTTAGTAATAAAAAAATGATTCGTGCAATAACAAAAGAAAGTCAAAAATACGGCAAGGAATTGTCAAAAAAAGCATAAAAACATATTTGACAACACCAAAATGTTTGTGCTAGTATTCAAAAGTAGCACGCAATAAATTGGCAGTTTACTTTGCCAATATTATATTATAATTATATTTATTATTTAATATCATTTATATGCATGCAAATATAAAAGTAAGTGAGATTTTATGAAAACTCTTGTTTTAATTGAAGGACCAGGAAAAAGAGAAAGTGTTCAAAAATATTTGGGAGATGCCTACAAGGTTGTTCCAACTTTTGGACATATTCGTGATTTGCCGGCTAAAGGGCTTGGTGTAGATATTCTTAAAAATTTTGCGCCAGAATATGTTATCCCTGCCGACAAGAAAAAAGTTGTTGCAAATTTGCAAGCAGAATATAAAAAAGCAGATAATGTTTTGATAGCAACCGACCCTGATAGAGAAGGTGAAGCAATTGCATGGCATGTGTGTGAAGTGCTTGGAATAGACAAAACAAGCAACTGCAGAATAACATATAACCAAATTGAAAAGAAAACAGTTCAAGAAGCTGCAAAACATCCAAGACCAATTGATCAAAAGTTGGTTGACGCTCAGCAAGCAAGAAGAGTTCTTGATAGACTTGTGGGATACAAAGTTAGTCCAATTCTTTGCAAAAAAATTCAAGCAAACATGAGTGCAGGCAGAGTTCAAAGCGTAACACTTAAGCTTGTTGTTGATAGAGATAGAGAAATAGAAAACTTTAAGCCAGAAGAATATTGGACACTTGTTGTAAGTTTGCATAAAGAAGGTTCAAAAGAAGTTGTTAAAGCAACCTTGGTTGATGGCAAAGATAAAAAAATCAAAACAAAAGAACAAATGGACGAGATTTTGGAAAAACTTAAAACAGGAACTTATGTTGCTGAAAGTGTTAAAAAATCTGTAACATATTCTCATCCAAGTGCGCCATTTACTACTTCTAGTATGCAAAAAGAAGCAGGCAACAAACTTGGTATGAGTCTAAAAGTTATAACTCAAACTGCTCAAACATTATATGAAGGTGCGCCACTTTCTACAGGTGGAAAACAAGCACTTGTAACATATATTAGAACAGACTCAACCAGAGTTAGCCCAGAAGCTCAAAATGCAGCAAAATGGTTTATTAAAGAAAAATATGGTCAAGAATACTTGCCTCCATATGAAAGACAATTTAAAAATAAAAAAGATGTTCAAGACGCACACGAAGCAATAAGACCAATTTCTCTTGATAATACTCCAGAGAAAATGAAAGACCTTCTTGGCAAAAATGAATATAAATTGTATAAATTAATTTATGACAGATTTTTGGCGAGTCAAATGGCAGATGCAAGTTATAATAGCATAAGCGCCGATATTGATAATTCTGGATATAAATTTAAAGTTACAGGCAGAACTCCAATATTTGAAGGATATACAAAGGTTTACACAAGTTATACCGAAGAAGATGATGATGAATCTAGCAAACTCCCAAATATTGAAGAAGGAGATATCTTTAAAGAAAAAGATAAAAAACCAGAACAAAAATTCACCAAGCCACCGGCAAGATACACCGAAGCAAGTCTTGTTGATGCAATGGAAAATAAAGGTATTGGTCGTCCTGCAACATACACACAAACAGTCAGTGTTTTGTATGCGAGAAACTATATTGAAAAAGAAAAAGGTAAAGCAATAAAATCAACAGAACTTGGTAGAACAGCTGTTGACTACCTAAACAAACATTTTGCAGGCATTATGGATATTGGCTTTACTGCTCAAATGGAAGATAATCTTGATGATATTGAATATATGGGTAAAGACTGGCAAAATGTTGTTGCTGAATTTTATGGCCCATTTGAAAAAGAAATAAGAGCAGCACTAGTAAGTGGTGATAATGCAAAGATTCCAGACGAAGAAAGTGATGTTGTTTGTGATAAATGTGGAAGCAAAATGGTTATAAGAACTGGAAAGTTTGGTAAATTTCTTGCTTGCCCAAATTATCCAAAATGCAAAAACACAAAACCACTTGAAGAAGAAAAACCAATTGTTGCAAAATGCCCAAAATGTGGCAAAAATATAAGACAACTTAAAAGCAAAAAAGGCAAAGCTTTTTATGGCTGCGAAGGATATCCAAAATGTGACTTTGTAAGTTGGGATATCCCTGCAGGAGAAAAATGTCCAAATTGCAATACTGATATGATTGTTAAGTATTACACAAAGAGCAAAGTTGTAAGTTGCCCAAAATGTAATTTTTCAACAAAGACTCCAATTGAACAAAAGAAAGAGGAAAGTCAAGAGATTGATGAGTAACATTACAGTAAACAAAAGAAATTTAAAAAGTCCATCACCAGTGTTAGTTATTGGTGGTGGACTTTCTGGATGCGAATGTGTTTATCAGCTTGCTATGCGGGGTATAGAATGTAAACTTGTTGAGCAAAAACCACTATTTTATTCTCCGGCACATTCAAATAAAAATTTAGCAGAAATTGTTTGCAGTAATTCGCTCAAAAGTGAAGACCCAAGTTCTGCCAGTGGTATGCTTAAAGGTGAACTTATGATTTGGGATTCTATGCTTTTAAAAATGGCAGAAAAAACCAAAGTGCCATCTGGAGCAGCTCTTGCTGTTGATAGAGAAGAATTTTCTAAAAAAGTTACTGAACAAATTGAGCGTCTTGAATTTGCAGAAGTGGTTAACACTCAAGTTGAAGATATAGATTTAAATGCAAACACAGTAATATGCACAGGTCCACTCACATCTGGTAAACTTTATGAAAATTTAAAGGCAAAATGTGGTGGAGAATGTCATTATTATGATGCATCTGCACCTATTGTTGATGGAGACACCATAGACATGAGCAAAGCATTTGTTGCAGATAGATATGGTAAAGGTCAGGGTGATGGAGATTATATAAATTGCCCACTTAATAAAGAACAATATGAAACT